>NZ_JAEEGC010000070.1 GCF_019207025.1 Clostridium thailandense
ATTGCGTTATCAGCATTTGATGAATAATGTTTTTATATATTCAGTAAGAATTGTAAAAAAGATATTGAGGAAACTTTATTATAATGTGATTTACATAAACTTTATAGTTAATGACTTAAGCATAAAAACTAAATAATTTACTATAAGATAAATAAAGACTATATTGATAAGCATTAAGGTATAATTATTATGACTAATGAAGAAGAATGGAAAGCTGTTATTGAAAAAAATTTGACAATTATGATCATTCTATGTTTAAAGATGGGAAACAGCTTGTTGATATGGTATACTTGAAACGGGAACGATAAATTCCAACATGGGTTTAATAAGGATAAAGGCTCGGGAGATATTTTTATAAATGTTTCTATGGGCTTTTTATTTCTGCTTATTTTATAATTATGTGAAAAAATCATTAGTGTGTTTATCTATATAAAATTAATATTGTACAGAGGAGAGTAATTAATTTTAGTATTGTTATTAGAAAATATGAGTTATAATGAAAATATAAGTGTAATAAAATGTAAGAAAAAAATAGACAATAGGGATGCTGAAAATATACCTATGAAAAATATATGGAATATATTTAAGGTAAACAAAGTTTATTCCAATTGAGAATATAGTGGCATAAACAAGTTAATAATGTAAGTTAACGGAGGTATTATCAATGGGAAATAAAAACATTAAAATATATTTACCGAAACAGGTTCAATATATTATTAGTACTTTGCAAAGTAGTAAATATGAAGCTTATATTGTGGGAGGGTGCGTAAGAGACAGCTTGTTAGAAAAAGAGCCTAAGGATTGGGATATAACTACTAATGCATTACCACATTATGTTGTAGAGATATTTAAAGATTTAGGATTTAAGGTAGTTCCCATAGGCATTCAGTATGGAACAGTAACAGTTGTAATTGACAAAGAAAATTTTGAAATAACTACATATAGAAGTCGTAATTCTAATGAAAAAGAAAGTTTTACTAATTCTTTGAAGGAAGATTTGTGTAAGCGGGATTTTACTATAAATGCTATGGCATATAACGATGAGGATGGGTTAATTGATTATTTTAGTGGCTTAGAAAATATTGATAATAAGGTAATTAAATGTGTAGAAAGCCCTTTGGACAGATTCTCAGAAGACCCATTACGAATGTTAAGAGCCTATAGATTTTCAGCAGAACTAAATTTTAATATAGAAAAGCATACAGGAGAATGGATTGAAAAGTTAAGCAGCACTATTAGAATTGTGTCAATAGAACGTATTAGAGAGGAATTTAATAAAATACTTTTGTCAGATAATCCTAAAGAAATTCATAATATTAGTGCTTGTGGATTATTAGGACATTTTATACCAGAGTTTGATATTTGTGAAAAGACTAGCCAAGATAACCCACATCATATTTATACCGTGGGAGAACATATAATTAAAACTGTTGAAAGTATTGAAAAAAAGTTATCCTTAAGACTTACTATGTTTCTTCATGATATATGTAAGCCCCAATGTAAAACTGTTGATGATAAAGGTATAGGTCATTTTTACAATCATGATGAGGTATCCTCTATAAAAGCAGAAGAAATACTTAAAAGAATGAAATATGATAACAAAACAATTGAAAAAGTTACTACTTTAGTTAAGTATCATGATAGGCGAATGGAAGGCAATAAGTCTATAAGAAACTTATTGAGCTTAATAGGAGAGGATAACTTTAGGGAATTGCTAAAGATAAAAGAAGCAGATATGATGGCTCAAAATCCTATTTATTATGAAGAGAATCATAGTAAGTTATTACAAATCGAAAGCAAATTTAATGATATAATTAGATCTAAGCAGTGTTTTACAATAAAAGATTTAGCTGTTAATGGTAAGGATTTATCAGATTTAGGAATGAAAGAAGGAAAAGAGGTAGGAATAGTATTAAATAAATTATTGTCAGTAGTTTTAGAAAATCCAGCAATGAATAATAAGAAAATTTTATTGAATTTGGTAAGAGAAAATGAAATGAATTAAAATATTTTGAAAGAAGAATTTTTAAAGAAAAGGAACGCTAAATAGCCCGAGAGTTGAAAGTGTTATTCCAGCAATAGCAGAGTTATCAAGAATCTGTGATAAACTAGGGGTTTCAAAGATTGCTTTTGCTGACAGTCACACTGAGGCTTCTCCAGAGTTTCAATCCTATCCTGAACATTGTATTAAAGGAAGCTTTGAGGTAGTTAAGCAATTAGACATTAAATAAAATTTTGATAGTGCTGAAGCTTGGAAGCATCTTCCGGAGTGTAAGTCTACTTTCGGCGGTGTATATCTATATACATTATGATACAGCCCCTAGATTTCTTATGAGTTAAATCTGTATCCTGTACCCCAAATAGTTTCAATATACTCAGGGTTTCCAGGGTCTTTTTCTATTTTTTTTCTAAGTTTTTGTATATGCACTGCTACAGTAGCTGTATCGCCGCAGTAGTCTTCACTCCAGATAGTGCTAAATATCTGGTCCTTAGTGAAAACAATATTAGGATTTGAAGCTAAAAAAACTAGCAGTTCATACTCTTTAGTTGTTAGAATAACTTCCTTACCGTTAATAAAAACCTTATGAGAATCTGTTCTTATTTCCATTGCTTTATGAGTAATAACTCCTGTAGTAGTTTTCTTCCCAGAAAGACGTTCATATCTTAGTATATGAGATTTTATCCTTGCAACTAATTCAGCAGGGCTGAAGGGTTTGGTCAAATAATCATCTGCGCCAAAGCCTAACCCTCTTATTTTATCTATATCGTCATTTTTTGCAGATACAATTATAATTGGAATTTCGAATTTGTCTCTGATTTCTTTGACTATTTCATATCCATCTTTACCAGGCAGCATAAGATCCACCACAACAACATCGTAAACACCAAGCAAGGCTTTTTTAAAACCGGATAATCCATCAGATTCTACGTCAACCTTGTAGCCATTTAGTTTAAGATAATCTCTTTCTAATTCTGCTATGTTATTGTCATCTTCAATTATTAAAACCTGCTTCACAAAAATCATTCCTTTCTTAAATTGCGATAGGAAGCTTTAGAGTAAAAGTACTTCCTTTTCCAAAGGTGCTTGAAACAGATATATTCCCACCATGAGCTTCTATGAGTTCTTTAGCAATTGCCAGGCCAAGACCTGTACTCATTAAATCTTTTGTTCTTTCCTTATCTATACGATAAAATCTGTCAAATACATAAGGAAGTTTATCCTCTGATATGCCAGGACCATTATCACTAATATCAATTCTTATGTGGTTTTCTTCACGTGTTAATTCTATAGAAATAATTAAATTTTTTTCACAGCCATACTTTACTGCATTTCCTATGATATTTCTTATAGTTTGGTATATCCTTTTACCGTCTATGTTAACTTTTAGATTTTCTTCGACTTTATCAATAAAACTAAAATTAATATTTTTTTCTTTTAAAATAAAACTAAACTCTTCCATCATATCCTGCATAAAGGGTTTTATACTTACTTCTTCAAATTTTAAATCAAGTTTTTGCATATCTAATTTTGAAAATAGAAATAAATCATCAATAAGCCTATTTATATATTCTATATTATTACGAATAGTTTTAAGATAATTGTCTACTGTAGCAGGTGAGGTAGCTACTCCGTCTAGTAAGGCTTCTACATACCCATTTATTGAAGTTATGGGAGTTTTTAAGTCATGAGATATATTTGCTATAAGAGCTTTTCTGTTTTCCTCATATTCCCTTTTCAAATTTTCGCCTTGCTGTAATTTCTCAGCCATTTTATTAAATTCATCAATTAAAATTCCAATTTCATTATAAACATCTTTTTTAACTCTTACTTCGTAATTTCCTTGAGAAATTTGTTCAACTCCAATTTTTAGACTTTCAATAGGCTTTAATATTCTCTTTTCTAACCGCCAGTATATATAAAGATGTGCTATTTCTTTGGCTGTAAATATTATTGCAAAAAATAAAGTTATGGCTTTAACACCTACTACCTTAAAGATTAAGTAGATTATAAATATATTGATAAATAAAGCAGCAGGACGAAGCCATATTAAATATTTGTGACATAGTCGAAATTCATTTCTATGTTTATGATGTTTTTCATGAATTTTATGATGAACTTTATGTTTTATAACATGAAGTCCATGAATTTTTCTATGAAATTCATGCGGATCTTTGTGGTTTCTATTGTTATGCTCTTTCCTAATACTCATAAATATCACCTTTAAAATGTAGTTATATTAATATTAACATAATAGCATAATACTTAAAACAATGGGGCCGTCGAACTACAGATACCCCCAGTAGAAAGTGTGACAGCCCCATAAAAATATAGTTACCAAGCTAAGTTTAGAGAAGCATTAAGACTATTTTCTCCCTTAGCTACAATTTCTATTTTTTCAACTTCATTATTCTTATTAACGCATACATTTAATACAGCATCATTATTTGCATTAAATATGAAATCTTTTATGCAAGCGCAATGCTTATGATGCTCACCCATATTTTGCTCACAAAAGTCTTTATGGTGTTTATCCCAATCCTTATGTTGTTCTTTAAATTCTCTAATTATTTCTTTTAGTTCTAATGATAATATTGATTTATCATTCTGTTCCTCAATTTTAAGACTGTTTAAAATATTAAGCATAAAAGTGACTTTTGAAAGTTTTGCTTTTATACTGCCATGATCGCAGCTCATTCCATGGTGATGTGGGTGCATATGATGGTGAAATTTGTGGTGCTTACAGTTTTTTACATTAAATTCTGTAGTACTTTCATGTTTACTTTTGTTTTCATCAAAATTTGATTCACTGTTTATTTTAATTTTTGTTTCTCCAGTAGCTGTATTAGCAGAGAATTCATTGGAAAAGGATAATACTTTTGTTCCGATTTTTACTGCTTCTACATTAATGCTGCCATTGAATAATTCCTTTTCTTTCATAGTTTTGAATACATCATATAAAACTTTAATCTTGTTCATTAAAATGACCTCCTTAAATTTCAGGGATATGATGTTTACATATCCTTATCTGTTATGAGTTCATTATAAAAACAGAGATTAAAAATCTTTTAAAGTAATTTTAAAAATTTTATAAAGAATTATAAAATAATTTTAAAAAGGTTTCATATTAGTTAAGATATAATCCAAATAAATAAGTCTTAATGGATGCCCCGTGCCTTCTAAATTAAGAAAAGGAGCTTTTGAATTAATTCGTGACTTTAAGGATCTTTTAAAGGAACGCCTTTCTTTTTTACCTAAAGATTTGTAATAGTCAAACTCGCTAATAACTACATTTATTCCTTCTAGTTTAGAGTAATTTTTCTTAGATATATAATCCTTTAGAGAGAATACCCATATGTATATATATAATGCCATTATACTCCACATGTCGGTATTAAGAAGTTGTCTATTCTCTTTTGTCATTGAGACTTCCTGAAACCTAAGAATTTGTATTGGAAGTTCTGAGCAGTTATTCATTAAGCTAAGAGTAGCCACATCATATGTAGTGCGTAGTATGTCATCTAAAAGTGTATCTATATCAATAGGCTTAGCATTCTTCATGTTTATTTCAGCGTCTAAGCTTTCTTTAAATCTCTCCGAAACTATTTTAAAACTTTTGAGATCACTATAAGTATTTATAAGGCAATATAAATCGTATATGTTTTTGTAAATTTTGTCCAGCTGTTCTCTTTGAAGTCCTGAAAGGTTAGGAGACAAGGTTAGAAATTTATCACTAATGGTTGAATACTCATCAATTACAATAGGTGAATAAGATAACTCAAGTCCTAATGTTTCAAGCTTAGAGAGCTTGGTGGTATGAAGTTTCTCTATATCTAAAAATAAAAAATCTAGTTTAAGTCCTGGATAGCGTTTTCTTTTCCAAGAACTAAATACAAAGGGCATATAAAAAATAAAAGTCATTATAGGTAGAGTTCTGCCATGAAGTCTTACATCCTTTGGAATATATTCCTTATAACTGCAATGAATTCCAACTTTATTAAAATCATCTTTGATTGAATACATGACTTTTTCAAGTTCTCTTCTAGATAAATTTGTAGCACAATCTATATCGGCAGTTAGCCTTTGAAACTCCAGAGGAAGGTGTAATTGTGTTGAGGCACCACCTTTTAGAATACATCTGTTTTTTATTCTTTTTTGTATCTGAGAATGAAGTTCGTATACCCAGATATGATCTTCAAGAGCGTAGTTATTCAATATACCAAGATTTCTTGATACTGATTTAATATATCCTCTTGTAAAATTATTTGAGGGATGAGAAAGTATAGTTTTTTTATTTCTCGCCAAAATGTTAGCCTCCTCATCAAAAGTTCAATTGTTAAAAAATATATATAATTATTGTTACAAATTAATTATAACTTAACCGATATGAAATAATATATAAATATTACTACTGTTAGGTAATAATGTCAATTTAGGTATCTGGATTACATAATCTTTTTCAGATAGCGTTTAGGTAGGATAGAAAATGGTAATTATATTAATTAATGTGGTATAATTTTTATAGGTAAAATTATATTAATATATAAAATATTTCAAGGTGAGGTTACGATGGGAGTATTTGCTGTTGTAAATATAGATATAGCTGGATCAAGAAAGTTAAAGGATAGAAAGGTTTTACAAGAGGATTTAAGGGCTTATATACAAAAGCTAAATTTAGAACTTAAGGACATATTGCTAACGCCTATGAGAATTACGTTAGGAGATGAGTGGCAGGTTGTTTTAAAGGAGCCTAATAAAAGTTATTATATTATAAATAGATTTCAAAGCCATTTAAGGAAAAAAATATAAGCATATATGCTGGAATTGGAATGGGTGATATTAGCACTAATGTATATGATAATACAGCATCTATGGACGGTGAGTGTTTCATTAAAGCAAGAGAAGCTTTAAATGTATCAAAAAATAAAAATAGATATTATAATAGAGAATTAAATAGCAAGAAAAATAATATATATTTTAATGCTGAAGAAATTTCTTTTGAGAATGAATTTATGAAAAAAGCATCTATGTTTAGCGAGGTAGCATTTACTACTAGTTGCGAAAAAGAATATGATTTATCCATAAACAAGGTTATTAATACTATAATTGAGAATAATGAAGTACTAAAAGATAAGATAACAGATAAACAGCTAGAAATAATAGAATTATATGAAGAATTTGGCTCATATAATAATATAATAAAACAGAGGTCAGAGATATCGAAAGCAGACATAAGTCAAAAGCTAAATGTTTCTAATTACTTTGTAATTAATAATAATAATTTTATTATCGAAAATTTAATCGCTTCATACTGCAGAATGAGGAAAGGTAGTTAAAATGTATTTAAGGATTGTTTTACTGCTTATTATAAGTCATTTAATTGGTGATTTTGTTTTTCAAAATCAATATATAATAAATATGAGATTTAGTAAAAGTTTTAAATATAGCATAGTTGGTAATTTAATGCATAGCTTTGTTCATTTTTTTTAATGTCGCTTATTTATATAATATATTGCAGCTTACACGAACCTTTAAAGCACGATTATATATATTATTATAAAATATTTGCTTATATAACATTTTTGCATTTCATAATAGATGAAGTGAAAAGCTATATAGTTAGAATAAAACCATCTTTTGAAAATAGTACCGGTCTATTTATAATAGATCAGTTAGTTCATATTTACATAATAATTTTATTTTCATTTAATTTAAATTTAAAATATGTTTTAAATTCACTGTATAAGGTCATGAAAAGTTATCCCTATAATATTAGCATTTTAGATAGGTGGCTTATAGTAGGAATTATTTTTTTATCATGTACTTTTGGTGCTGGAGTTTTCATACGTCAATATATTCAAGCTATAAATCTAAAGATATATAAAAAGCTTATAGATAAAAAATTTGTAATAGTTAAAACCTCAAAAGAAGTAGATATTGGAAGTCCAAATGGTGGATTTATAATCGGAATGTTAGAAAGAGTTTTTATACTTTTGGTTATGGCAATTGGACAACCATCTATGGCAGGCTTTGTGCTTACCGCAAAATCAATTGCAAGATTTAAAAAAATGGATGATAGTGGTTTTGCCGAGTATTTTATCATCGGTACCTTCATAAGTTTTATTTTTGCAATTTTTGGCGGAATAATAATAAAAACACTACAAGTTATTCCAGTTATCAAATAGAACTACTAAAGGTAAATTGTTTCGTTTAGCATATTTTAGTGCCTCTCTAGCTCTATAGAAAGATGGACCGTCTAATTGATTTACTGTTAGTTCAAAATTATGAATGCATATTTCTCCGATGCCTATTCCAGCATAAAACTGTATATCGGGTAGGAACTGTTTAAAAAAATCTAGTAGTCTTTTATAGTTACAAGGATATTTTAAGAGCCCTTGCCATTCATCACCTGTTGTTATCAAAAATGGAGACGCAATTACATTTTCAAATTTCATATTAGTCTTTTTTAGCATATCGATAAGTTTGTATTGCAATTCCTCTCTATTTTTAAGTTTTCTAGAGGATTTAATATCACAAATTAAGGTACAATATAACATAAGCACCTCCAATTTAATGAGTAAATGTTTTAAACTTAACTCTGTAGAAGTTAAAGATTAAACCTTTACTTGCATATTACTCATATCATAATAGGATGTTTCATTAATTATAATATGAATAATGTAAATAAGTGTGATAGCTTTTATTGTCTCAGAAAAATGTTAATATACCGTGGTTTAAGGCCTAAAAGTCTGGCACCTATAGTATCGCAAGCTACAGGGTCAGAGGAAGCTAAAACTGAATTGATTCCTTTAGGTATTCCATTGGAAGATAGTCAAGAGCTTCTCTTATTGCTTGAGGTTCATCAGCATTTTTTCCGACACCAACTATTGTGCTCTTTAATTTTCTTTCTCTCATGAATAATCACTTCAAACCTATTTTTGTATAATGTCTTAATTTATGAATTATATAAAAAATATTTTAATTAATGCATGGATTTTTTTTATTAATGTAGTATAATATATATTAGTAAAAAAGTATATATATACATATGGTTTGTTTTTGATTATTGAAATTTCGATAGTTTAAAGAGAAAGCAGCAATGAATATATGTATATTTATAAATAAAAATATATTTAGTAAGAGGTGCAGAAATATGTTTAACGGAATTGGAGAAAAAAATATTAAAAAGGCAGAGATATTAGTACAGGCATTGCCATATATTCAAGAGTTTTATGGTAAGACAATAGTTGTTAAGTATGGTGGAAATGCAATGATAAATGATGAATTAAAAAACTCTGTAATTAAGGATATAGTTATGTTAAATTGCGTTGGAATAAAAGTAGTAGTAGTCCATGGAGGAGGCCCAGAAATTAATAATGTCCTAAATAAGATGGGGAAAGAAGGACAGTTTATAAATGGACTTAGAGTAACAGATAGAGAAACTATCGATGTTGTACAGATGGTGCTAGCAGGAAAAGTTAACAAAGATATAGTAGCACTAATCAATAAGATGGGAGGCAAAGCTATTGGTTTATCAGGTATAGATGGAAACTTGCTTATGGCAGAGAAGCTTGAGAAAACTGATGAAATAGACCTTGGATATGTAGGTCAGATAACTGGTGTAAACAAAGATATAATAGAACATAATTTTAATGGTGGATATATACCAGTTATATCGACTGTAGCTCTAAACAAGGAAGATGGACAAGTGTATAATATAAATGCCGATTATGCCGCTGCAAGAATAAGTATTGAACTTAATGCAGAAAAATTAATACTTCTTACAGATGTTCCAGGTATACTCAGAGATGTTACTGATCCAGAAAGTCTAATATCTGAAATAAATGCAGATGATATAGCTCAACTTATAGATAGAAAAATAGTAAGCGGAGGAATGATTCCTAAGATAGAATGTTGCTTAGAAGCCATAAGAGGAGGAGTAATTAAAACACACATTATTGATGGAAGACTCCCTCATTCTATACTTTTAGAATTGTTTTCAGAAGAAGGCGTAGGAACTATGATAACTAATGAAGAAGTATAGACAAGGATTAATAAGATAGAATCTTGAGCCCCTCTGGAAATTAGGAAAATTTTGTTTTATTATTAGGTATATAAGAATAATATTTTATGTAGAATAATAAAATTTAAATTGAAGATTATATGCTAACATTGGTTAGCATAGGAAAGTTATCTTATTCTGGGGGGAGTTAAATTGGAATCTACTATTATATTGCTGGCGGTGCTAGTTGCTGCAGTTTTAGGAAAGGCTAATTCTGTGGCAGTTGCAACCTGTGTACTTTTAATGCTTAAGCTTTTAAATATTGATAAATATACTTTTCCTAAAATTGAAGCTAACGGAGTGTTTTGGGGGTTAGTATTACTTACTGCTGCTATTTTAATTCCAATTGCAAATGGAAAGGTTACTTTTAACAATATTAAAAGTATTTTTACATCTTGGGTTGGAATGAGTGCTTTGCTACTTTCCCTTTTCACTACCTACTTGAGTGGACTAGGATTACAATATCTAACTGTTCAGGGACATGGTGATGTAATGCCAGCTATGATTTTAGGAGCAGTAATTGCGGCGGCTTTTTTAGGGGGAGTTCCAGTAGGACCTTTAATTACTTCAGGAATTCTTGCATTAGGTATAAAATTATTTCACAGGTTGTAATAAGTATAAACTACTTTTTGGTGTGGTTATTTATAAAGTCTTTCCCTATATTCAATATAGGGAAGGGCTTTTTTGTTGAATCACTAGAAAAATATATGGATTTCTAATTCAGCGCTAGTAAAAGAAATATACAAGTTTTAAGGATAAATACTCATAAAATGGATAAAAATAAGAATTGTTTGTTTTGAAAAATTTTTATAATTATGTAGAAATAGTTCATTTATTAGATTTTTTTTAAAAGTGAATTCGAAACTGTTGTAATAATATTGTAACAATTTTGTAACAACAGTTATCAATTTTGTAACATCTTGACGTATTTAATTTGATATAATATTTATATAGGAAATTATAAGATATAGACCACTTTTATAAAGAAATAAAGTTAACTTAGGATTGGAGAATGAGCGATGCAAGATATAATTCGAAGGAGAAACATTAAAAGAAGAAAAAATAAAATTAGAAAGCGTAGAATAAGGACAAGTATGTTCATTATAGCTTGTATAGCTTGTGCAGCAGTGTCCATAAAAATGATATATAAATCTAAGAATTCGAATAATATAAAAAATAATAATGCAGTAACAAGTTCCGTAGATAAATCTAAAGAGAATCAGGTTAATGTAGCAGGAACTAAAAATGAAGCTGAATCAAATTCAGTAAAGCAAGCAACAAGTAGTAATAGTACTCAAGATAAAGCTGAAGTGAAAAGTGAAGTTAATAATCAGGGGGTTAATGTTGAACAAGCCCTTGTTGAAGATGGCAAAAAAACTGCTTATTTAACTTTTGATGATGGACCATCTGTTACTGTAACTCCTAAAATATTGGATACATTAAAGCAGTATAAAATTAATGGTACTTTTTTTGTACTTGGCTCTAATATAGAACAAGGTGAAGAAAGTAAAGAAGTATTGAAGCGAACTTTTGAAGAGGGGAATTCAATAGGTAATCACAGCTATACCCACAATTTAAAAAAGTTATATCCTCATAATAGAGTTAATGTGGATTATTTTATGGAGGAATTGGACAAGACAAACAAATCACTACAAAATGTTCTTGGACAAGATTTTAATACGAGAATTATAAGAATGCCTGGTGGATATATATCTAGACAATATTATAAAGATCCTAATTTATCTGCATTTAATGCTAAGCTCAAAGAGAAAAATATGTGTTATATAGATTGGAACGCATATGATTTTGATTCAGAGGGCAAGTGGAAAAATTCAGAGCAATTATTAGAAGAGGTAAAATCAAGTGTAGGAGATAAACAAAAAGTTGTTATACTAATGCATGATACTTATGGCAAGGAGGAAACAGCCAAGGCACTTCCTAAAATCATAGAATATTTAAAAAATCAAGGGTATGAATTTAAAACCTTGAAATAACTTTAAAGCATGCAAAAGCAAGTATATATTAAAAAGCTTAGGGAAGTATCTAGATCCCACGGCCGAAAGTAAACTTATGCTCCGGGAGATGTTATCAAGCTTCAGCACTATAAAAGCTTCTAAGATTTTCTAAAATACTTCGCTAAGAATGATAAAAAAGTTTTTATATGTGCCTTCAGCTTTGGTAACATCCCCCTGCGTATAAGTTTACTTTCTGGTGTGGGTATCTATAAAATTACTGCCCTAAGCTTTAATTGATTATATAAACCTTGACGGACCTTCTTCCCCAACCTTGAGCTTCAGATTCAGAATGGAAGAATACATCGATTAAGTTTCCTTTAATCGCTCCACCAGTATCTTCTGCAACAGCATAGCCATAGCCTTCTACGTAAACTGTGGAACCAAGAGGAATAACTCTAGGATCAACAGCTATTGTACTATATCCGCCAGAATTTCTTTTAGTTGCGGTACCAGATGCTGTAACTCCATCACCTGAATAAGCGGTTGCTTCCATAGATAATACTCTTGAATATGAAGAAGAACTTGACATACCACGAGATAATGTCACACCTTTAGAACTTCTGCTATCACGGGCAGCAGACGAGGCCATTAATTGCTGTTCTTTTTCATTTGCCTTACTGAGAAGTTCTTTTTGTTCTTTTATTTCCTTATTCAATTTAGATAAAGTTCTTTCGTTAATTGCCTTTAAAGCTTCTAATTTGCTATTTTCATAACTTAAGGCATCTTTTTGATTAGATATAGCTTGCTGTTTGTCTCTTAGCTTGTTTAGCATTTTATTATCAAAACTCACTACTTTTGAAACCATATCTGTTTTTGACATGAAATCACTTAAACTGTTCGAACTAAGAATTACTCCTAGATAGCTATCTACACCATTTATGTACATAGCCCTTGCTCTTTTTTTAAATAATTCACTTTGAGCTTGAGAATCTTTTTCTGCAGCATCAAGTTTGACTTGATTATCCTTAATGTCTTTAGCAATTTTGTTCATACTTTTTTTATTAATATCTACTTTTGTAATTACTTCATCTATTTGCTTGTCCAAGTTTGCAACTTTTGATTGTAATTGCTTTTTATTATCTTGAACTTGTTTTAATGCATCCAATGTATTACCTGATGCTGCAAAAACGTTGCCGCTTACAATAATAACTAAAGTTATTACCATAATAGCGCATAGTCTTTTTTTATTCAATTTCACTTCCTCCTTAAGATAGTTATTAAGTTATTTTATGTATTAAACTTAATAATATATTTTATTATACCATTAAAGTATAGGCAATTTCAAATTTGCAATAAAACTTGGAATGTATTCCATTATAAGTAATATAAATTGCAGCATTTTAAAACGGAAAAGTATTTAAAACTTGCAAGGTTTTAAGGGAACAATTCTAATTAGTGCAAAAAGAGTAATAAAAAAATAAAATAGTATATTGAACTTTTTTCAGTTAAGGTATAAAATGGATAGTAGGTTCTTACCTAAACTATTAAAAATAAGGAGGTCGTCAATATGTTTAGAAAAACAATATTTTTAGCTGTGGATTTAGATGTAAAACTATATAAAGTAAATATGTACGACCTTGGTGAAATTAGTTTTTGATAGAATAAACAGTGATTGAAGAAAAAAGCCATGGGTTTGTGCCTATGGTTTTTATAATGATTTAGATTATCATATACTGGGGAAATTCTGCTCTAAAGGTATATGAAAATGTGTTTTTAAAAGCCGTAGAAAAATTTTTCTGCGGCTTTTTATATTATAAAAGGAGTGATTGTTATGAGAAAAAAAGAGATTAATGAAAAAAATAAAGGCTTGAATTTTACATTTTACACCTGACAGAGCAATATAGATACCAACGGTTGACAGTTAACTTATATACACAGTTGAAAGGAGATATATAATGAGGAAAGTTATAGAGCTTACTAAAGGAAGCAGAATTTTATATATGGTAGCAATAATAGCTATTGGAATTGCTTCTTTTATAGCAATGTTAGAACCTATGATAATTAGGGTCACTATAGACTCGGTTATTGGAAATAAACCTATAAATGTCCCCCCAAGTGTTGAAAGACTACTGCAAAGTATAGGGGGAAGAGAGATACTAGGAAGAAATCTATGGATATGTTCTTTAGCTCTAGTAAGCTTAACTTGTGTTAGAGGAGTTTTTCTCTACTTAAAAGGCAAGCTTTCAGCACAGGCTGCTGAAAATATGGCAAGAAGTATGAGAGTTAAATTATATGACCATATTCAAAAGCTTCCTTATGGATATCATGTAAAGTCAGAGTCAGGAGACTTAATTCAAAGATGTACATCAGATATAGATACAGTGAGAAAATTCTTTGCGATTCAGATGGTTGAAATAGGAAGAGCAGTTTTCATTGTAACTTTTGCTATAGTTATGATGAGCTCATTAAATAAAAAAATGACATTAATTGCTATGTCTGTTGTACCTATAATATTTATATTTTCTTTAATATTCTTTAATAAAATTCAGCATAACTTCATTAGAGCCGATGAGCAGGAAGGTGCACTTACTTCTGTGCTAAGAGAAAATTTAACTGGAGTTAGGGTAGTAAAAGCTTTTGGAAGGCAAAACCTTGAAATAGAGAAGTACGAAAGAGAAAACAAAAAATATAGAGATTATATTTATAAGATAATTCATTTGTTGTCAAATTACTGGGCAACATCAGATTTTCTTTGTACTATTCAAATAGGTTTAGTGCTTATATGCGGCATATATTTTACAGTCAGTGGAGAAATGAGTCTTGGAACCTTAGTAGTATTTATAACTTATGAAACTATGCTTCTTTGGCCAGTAAGACAGCTTGGTAGAATTTTATCAGATATGGGAAAGATGACAGTTTCTATAGGAAGGATATGGGAGATACTACAAGAACCGGAAGAGAAAGAAACAGGTAAGGCGCTAAAGCCTGAAATTAGAGGAGAAATATGCTTTGAAAATGTTACTTTTGAGTATGAGCAAGGAACTCCTGTGGTTAAAGATATAAGCTTCAAGATAAACAAAGGAGAAACTGTAGCAGTAGTAGGACCAACTGGTTCAGGAAAATCTTCATTAGTACACCTTCTATTAAGACTTTATGATTATGATAAGGGATCTATAAAAATAGATGGAATAGAACTTATGGATATAGATAGAAAATGGGTAAGAAGTAAAGTAGGAATGGTTCTTCAAGAATCTTTTCTCTACTCAAGAACCATTAGGGATAATATAAAAATATCCAAGTTAGATGCAGATGATGCAGAAGTAAAAACTGCAGCGTCTATGGCAGCAGTTCACGGCGTAATAACTTCCTTTGAAAAAGGATATGACACCATAGTAGGAGAAAATGGAGTAACTTTATCCGGAGGTCAGAGACAGAGGGTTTCTATAGCAAGGACACTAATAAAGAACCTTCCTATACTAATCTTTGATGATTCTTTAAGTGCAGTAGATGCAGAAACAGATAAAATAATAAGGCAGAAGCTTAGAGAAAAAAGCAAAGGAGTTACTACTTTTATAATATCTCATAGAATATCAACTGTTATGGATGCAGATAAAATTATAGTTTTAAATAAAGGAAGGATTGAAGCCATAGGTACCCATGAGGAATTGATAAATAAAGATGGAGTATACAAGAGAATTTGGGAAATACAAAATTCTATAGATCTTGAAGAGGAAGATGCAGCTTGTAATGAATAACTTAGGAGGTGATTTTAGTGGAAAGAATCGATGAATATAAAATAACAGAAAAATTTAATTTGAGTATTTGGAAAAATTTCTTTAAATATCTGTATGAGTTTAAAAAAGGTCTTTTTATAATGGCTTTTCTTATGATTATAGTTGCAGGTATAGATGCTGTGCTGCCCCTTTTAACTAGATACGCTATAGACAATTTTATTGCAAAGAATACTACTGAGGGCTTAAATACTTTTGCTATAGTTTATTTTGGAATATTTGCTTTTCAAGCGTTGAATGTTAAATTTTTTATAATGCAAGCAGGAAAAATAGAGACAGATTTAGCCTATCATATAAGACAATTAGGCTTTAAAAGATTGCAGCAACTATCCTTTTCGTACTATGATAACGCTTCAGTGGGATGGTTAATGTCAAGAATGACCTCAGATGTAACAAGACTTAGTGAAATAGTTTCCTGGGGATTAATTGATATGGTTTGGGCTGTAGCAATGATGATAGGGTTTGTAGCTATAATGTTATATAACAACGTAGAATTAACACTTATAAGTATGGGTGTAGTTCCTGTATTATTTTTTATAGGGATGTTTTTTCAAAGAAAAATTTTAAAATCCTATAGGAAGGTTAGAAAATTAAATTCACAGATAACAGCGGATTTTAGTGAAGAGGTAGCAGCTGCAAAGACCACTAAGACTTTAGTGCGGGAAGATGAAAATTTAAGAGAGTTTAAAAAAGATGCAGATAGCATGAGATACTCATCAGTTAGAGCAGTGATATTTTCATCATTATTTCTACCTATAGTTATATCTATGGGAAGTATTGGAACAGGTTTAGCACTTTGGTTTGGCGGCAATAAAGTAATTACAGAAGCTTTAACTTATGGTACCTTTGTAATGTTTATTTCCTATACTATACAGTTTTTTGATCCTCTAAGCAGATTAGCAGAAACTTTAGCAGAAATGCAAAATGCTCAAGCTTCCGCAGAAAGGGTAATAACTCTTATAGAAACTGAGCCAGATATATGGGATGAGAAGAGTGTAATAGAAAAGTATGGTGATTTATTTAACGCTAAAAAGGAAAACTGGGAAGAGATTCATGGAGATATAGAATTTAGAAATGTAAGTTTCTCTTATAAAAATGGAGAAAGAGTACTTCAAAATTTTAATTTAAAGATTAAAAAAGGAGATACTATAGCGTTAGTTGGAGAAACAGGATCAGGAAAGAGTACTATTGTAAATCTGCTATGTAGATTTTACGAGCCGAATAGTGGAGAAATATTAATCGATGGAAAAGATTATAGGAAGAGATCTCTTTTATGGCTTCAATCAAATTTAGGTTACGTTCTTCAAAGTCCACATTTATTCAGCGGAACTATTAAGGATAACATTAGATATGGAAAACTTGATGCTAAGCAAGAAGAGATTGAAAAAGCAGCAAAATTAGTAAATGCTCATGAATTTATTATGAATATGGAAAAAGGATATGATACAGAGGTAGGTGAAGGAGGAGGAAACTTATCTACCGGAGAAAAACAACTTATTTCTTTTGCTAGAGCAATTATAGCAAATCCAGCTATTTTTGTATTGGATGAAGCAACTTCCTCTATAGATACAGAAACAGAAAAAATGATAGAAAATGCTATAGAAAAAACTTTATCAGGAAGAACAAGCTTTATAATTGCTCATAGGTTGTCTACTATAGTATCAGCAGACAAAATTCTGGTTATAAGAAAAGGAAAAATAGTAGAGAATGGAAATCATAAGGAACTTTTAAGAAGAAAGGGATATTATTATAGGCTGTATACTAATCAATTACTTCAGGAGAAAGAATTAGAGAGTAAAAGAATATAATTAGATTATAGAAGCTGTCGCACTATAGATTTTCACCACCGAAAGTTGACTCATAGGCAGAGAGATGTTTCTAAGCTTCAGCACTATAAAAATCTTTTATCAATCTAAAGCTCAACATTTAGAAAATCTAAGAAGTATTTATAAACTCGTACCTCAAATATATAAATACTTTTAAGATTTTCTAAAATGTTTCGCTAAGATTGACTAAAAAGTTTTTATATGTGCCTTCAGCTTTAAGAACATCTCCTTGCCTATGAGTTAACTTTCTGGTGCTGTTTTCTATAGTGAGACAGTTCTTTTTTAATCCATTTATTACATTTTAAAGACCAGTTGCTACAATTTAATTAATTTAAAAAGATAGATTACGATATAAAAGACATAGAGAAATTTTAATAAAGAGGAGGAGATATGTACATGAATATAGCTAGTTCATCGCAAAATAGTATTGGACCATCAAAGTCAAGTTATCAAACTAAAGCTAAGTTAAATGAAAACAATTTAAATAAAAATGAAAAACGTTCAGGAAAGGGTGTTAAAAAAACTATAGGTAATTCTTTGAAAATAAAGAAAAATAAGATTTTGGAAAACTTGATGGAACAAAAATCTAATTTGATGGATAGAAAAAAAAGTATAATGGAAAACGCTTCAAAAATCAATGAAGATCCAAGAACTACAAAGGATAAAATTGAAGAAGTTGATAAGCAAATTGAAGAAATTGATAAACAAATAAGTAAAATTCAGATTGAAGATCAGCGTAAGGCTCTTGGAACTGAAGATAAGGATAAAGATAAAAAAGCTAAAAAGAAGTCTAATAAAAGTCCTTCAAGTGATGCAGAGGCAAATAAATCATCAGAAGAATTGAATAACATTTTAAGCTTATCAGGTAGTTTAGCAGAGGTTGCAACCATAAATTCACAAAAAAAATTAAGGACAGGGGAATTAAATGTTTTAGAAGCTGAAATAAGTTTAGATAGGTCAAGAGGACGTGATACTACAAAAAAAGAAAAACGTTCTTCTGAATTGAAGGAAAGCATTGAAAACCTTGATGGAAAAATTGGTAAATCTTTAGGAAAGGTAAATAATAAAATTAAAGAAAATATAGAAAGTGACAGTAAAAATACTGATGTTAATGAGAATGAAAAGACTCAAAGTACAAAAAATAATGGAAATAGCAAACTATCAAATAAAGCACTTATAAAACAGAAGAAAGATTCGCATAATATTAAACAATATGATGATAACAAAGATGGCAAAGATAAAGAAGATGGGGAAAAAATAGATGTAACTGCGTAGAACTTTTATAACATACATTTGTTCTTTGGGAACCTTATCCAAAGAATAAATGTATGTTATAATCATTTTTGAGGTGATTTTATGTTGAAAATAGCTGTTTGTGATGATGAAGATACTCAAAGAAAAGAAATAGCGAGTATGATTGATAAAGTTTTAAATTTAGATTACAAAAGTTATAAAATATTCCAATTTATAAATGGGGAACAGCTGGCGGTGTCGCTGTTAGATTTTGATATATATTTTTTAGATATACAAATGGACAATCTAAATGGAATAGAAATAGCAAAAAAAATTAGAAGAGAAAATGAAAATGCAATTATTATATTTATAACAGGCATTAAGGATTATGTGTTTGATGCTTTTGATGTAAGAGCTTTTCATTATATTCTAAAACCAGTGGATGAAAAAAAGCTTAAAGAGATTTTACATTTAGCATTAAAACAGTTTGATAAGGAAGACAAATTTATCATAGCTAAAACAATAAAACAGACAAATAAAATCTTTCTTAGGGATATAATGTACATTGAATCAGAAGGAAGAAAGTTAAAAGTACATACTGTTAATGATGTAATTGAGTACTATCATAAGTTATCTGAACTTGAGCAGAAGCTTTGTGAGTGTAATTTTTTTAGATGTCACAAAAGCTACATTGTGAATTTGAAGTATGTTGACAGCTATGATAATACTTCTGTAGTGCTGAAAAATTCGGATAAAATATACATTTCTAAATATAAATTAGGTGATTTCTCCAAAGCTTTTATGTATTATTTAAAAGACGAGGCATAATGAAAATGGAAAAACAACAGATTAACGAGATAGTCATTTTTTTATCATCATATTCTACATTACCTATTCAATATGCGGTTGAATACTATTTTTATAGGAGATTTTTAGGCTTTAAAAATAAAGTTTGGACATTTATCTTAAGTGCTTTATTAATGACAATTATCGATTATATTATGATGAAAACAACATTTGAAATATCTAGAATAATTACAGCTGATATAATCTGGATCGCAATTATATCTTTTTTGTGTTATGGAAGTTTTTTGATCAAGTTTTATGCAGTTATTGTTATAAACACAATATCTGTACTTATTAGTTTAACTTTTTTAACCTTTGATTTTTGGGCTTTACCAAGAGCGCATAATTTCAATATGTCCTTTGAAAGTCATATGATTGTTAATATTGTAGACATTATTGCTATAGATCTTATACATATTATAATATTGTTTCTATTTTTAAAAAGCATTTCTAAATTATTAAATTTAAAAGAAAAAGTATTAAATTTATATGAGAGTTTGTATTTATTAATACCATGCTTAGCAATTTATAGCTTTTCACTTATTTTTTATTATATTCAATCAATTAGAATTGAAAATAAGAAGTATTATCTGCCATACATTTTTCCTAAGCTTTATTATGCACTTCCTTTTGTAAGTGCTGCTCTACTAATGGCAATACTGATTGTAGCCTATACCTTTAAAAAGATGCTTGAAGGAGAAGAAGAACAGCAAGAAAATATTCTTATGAATCAACAATTTAAATTGCAACTTGCACATAGCAAAAATATTGAGGACATTTATAGTGAAATAAGAAGTGTAATACATGATACGAATAATCATCTTGCATGCTTAAGAAGTTTAGCGGAGGCTAATAATATGGAGGCTGTAAAGCGATATCTTCATAATATTGGAAAAACAGTAGAAAGGCTTGATTTTACAATAAAAACAGGTAACCCTATAGCAGATGCGGTTATAAATGAAAAATGTAACATAGCAAGAAATGAAGGGATAGGGTTTAAATGTGATTTTATTATGCCTAAAGAGAGTTTAATAGAACCCATGGATTTATGTATTGTTTTAAGCAATGCTTTAGATAATGCAATTGAGGCTTGCAGAAAAGTCAAGGATAACAATATTTCTAAAAAAATATGCATAAAATCTTTTATTAGGAATAGGTATTTGATAATGGAAATTTCTAATACCAATATAGATAGGCTTCATTATGTTGAAGGCACTATCATTAGTACAAAGCAAGATAAACTTAATCATGGCATTGGTATATCTAATATTAAAACGGCCGCCAGTAAATATAATGGAACAGTAGATGTAGTGGAAGAAAACAACAAATTTGTTATTAATATTATGTTTAGGATAAGATAATAAATAACGAGATATAATGCAGTTTTTCTATAGAATACATAACAAATTAAGGTGAATTGTATAAGAGGAAACATTTTCATCTTAAAATTACGTAACTATCCTGCAATTATGAATATTATTAATAATTCTAGAAGGTAAAAGGAAAGTTTTGTAGAATTAATGAATAAATAGCAATATTTTTATTATTTTTTTAAGGGGTAAAAGGTATGAGGGTAAAAAATAAGGTAAAGGCAAGTGGTTTAAGAATTAAGGAAACAAGTGATAGAATCAGTAAGCGTAAAATTAAAAGCAATAAACCTTTTATATCAAATTATGATATTCACCTTTTCCATGAAGGGACCCACTATAAGTGCTATAGTTTTATGGGAGCACATTATGTAAGAGAAGGAATACTATGGGGAGTAAGATTTACTACATGGGCTCCGAAGGCCAAAGAAGTGAGGGTTGTAGGTGAATTTAACAACTGGGAATCTAAAGAAAAACACTCTTTTAAAAGATTGACTAAGGAAGGTTTATGGAGTTTATTTGTTCCAGGATTAAAAGAAAATTTTATTTATAAATATGAAATAACTCATGAGAATGAAAAAAAGGTCTTAAAGGCAGATCCTTATGGGACCTATAGTGAGAAAAGACCCAATACGGCCTCTAGATTTTTAAAAAAATTAAGCTTTATATGGAAAGATAAAAAATGGTTAGAACATAGAAAATTCCAAAATATGTATGAAAGCCCAATAAACATTTATGAAGTACATTTAGGTTCATGGAGAAGAAACAAAGATGGAGAGTTTTTAAATTATAAAGAAATAGGAGAAGCATTAGCTTCTTATGCTAAAAGTATGGGATATACTCATGTAGAGTTAATGCCAATAATGGAACACCCTTTAGATGATTCGTGGGGATATCAGCTAACTGGATATTATTCTGTTACCAGCAGATACGGAGACATATATGATTTTAAATACTTAGTAAATATTCTGCATAAGGCAGGTATAGGAGTCATACTGGATTGGGTTCCAGGACATTTTTGTAAGGATGAACATGGACTTTATAGATTTGATGGGACACCTACCTATGAATATTCAGATATGAATAAATCAGAAAACAGGGGGTGGGGAGCTGCAAATTTCGATTTAGGAAGACCAGAAGTAAAAAGTTTTCTTATATCAAATGCACTATTTTGGCTTAGGGAATATCATGTTGATGGATTAAGAGTGGATGCAGTAGCAAATATGCTTTATCTTGATTATGATAGAAAACAGGGTGAATGGACACCAAACAAATACGGCGGCAATGAAAATCTTGAAGCTATACAATTCTTCAAAGAATTAAATACTGCTCTATTTAGAGAATTCCCAAACCTATTAATGATTGCAGAAGAATCCACTTCATGGCCTATGATAACTAAACCATCTAATATAGGTGGTTTAGGCTTTAATTTTAAATGGAATATGGGATGGATGAATGATGTCTTAGAATATATAAGTATGGATCCATTGTATAGAAAGTATAATCATAATTATGTAACTTTTTCTATGATGTATAACTACTCTGAAAATTTTATATTGCCAATATCTCATGACGAGGTAGTACATGGCAAGAAATCTTTAGTAAATAAAATGTGGGGGAATTATAAGGATAAGTTCTCGGGTTTAAGGGTGTTTATGACTTATATGTTTACCCATCCTGGCAAAAAAACTACATTTATGGGAACGGAGTTTGCCCAATTTATAGAATGGAGACATTATGAAGAATTGGAGTGGAACCTTATTGAAGAGGTTGAAATGAACAGAATAACCCATAGTTTCTTTAAAAACTTGAATAGACTATATAGAGAAGAGAAGGCTCTATGGATATATGATCACAAACCAGAAGGATTTCAGTGGATAGACGCAGATAACTCTAATCAAAGTATTATAGTTTTTATAAGAAAGACAAACAAACCAAAAGAAACTTTAATAGTTATGTGTAATTTTACTCCTGTTAGTTATTCAAATTATAAAGTTGGTGTTCCATATTTAGGAGAATATGAGGAGATTTTTAATACAGACAGTAAAGAATATGCAGGATCTGGACAGTTAACGAAAAGCATAATTCAATCAAAAGATGAACCTTGGCATAACCAGCTTTATAATATGAAAATTGATATACCACCAATGGCAGCAATTATATTTAAAGCTAATAAAATTCATGAAATGAAGATAAATAGAAGTGAAGAAAAAGATAAACAGCGGTATTAAAAAGTGAAGGAGGATTGAGCAAATGAAAATATTATTTGTAGCGTCAGAAGCGGAGCCTTTTATAAAAACAGGTGGTTTGGCAGATGTAGCCCAGGCACTTCCTAAATACCTTGAAAATTTGGACATAGAAGTCAGAGTTGTAATACCAAAATACAAAAATATAAAATATGATCCTAAATATACGGTGAGCTTTAAAAAGAGTTTTACAGTACCTGTAGGTTGGAGAAATCAATACTGTGGAGTATTTGAAGCTGAAGTGGAGGAAGTTAAATACTATTTTATAGATAACGAGTATTACTTCCTGAGGGATACTTTATACGGACACTATGATGATGGAGAGAGATTTGCATTTTTTGATAGAGCAGTGCTTATGATGCTAAAGGAACTAGATTGGAAGCCAGATGTTATACATTGTAATGACTGGCATACGGGAATGATACCTGTATTATATAAACTTCAATATGAAAAAGAAGATTTTTATAAGAACATAAGGGTGCTATATAGCATACATAATATATTATTCCAAGGAAATTATGATCCAAAGATACTTGGTGAACTTTTCGGATATAGCGAAGATATATACAAAAATGGTAGTGTAGAGTTGAATGGCGCAGTAAGCTTTATGAAGGGTGGAATAAATTATAGTGATAAAATATCCACTGTTAGCACTACCTATGCTAAGGAACTTCAAACTCCTCAATTTGGAGAAAAATTAGATGGTCTACTGCGAAGAAGAGCAGCCGATCTTTCAGGAATAGTAAATGGAATAGATTATGATATTTTCAACCCAGAAAAAGACGATTTAATATATAAAAAATACAGTAAGTATAACTTAAAGGACAAGGGATTTAATAAAAGGAAGCTCCAGATGGAACTTGGACTTAGAGTAAGTGAAAATACTCCTATGATTGGAATAGTTTCAAGACTAACTCCACAAAAAGGAATGGATTTAGTGAAGGAGATAGGAGAGGAATTTTTAAAGAGAGATATACAGTTAGTTGTATTAGGTACTGGTGACAGTGAATACGAAGATTATTTTAGATATCTTGGGAAAAAATATCCAGACAAAGTGTCTGCAAATATATTTTTTGATAATTCACTGTCGCATAAGATATATGCAGCTTCGGACATATTCCTAATGCCATCTTTGTTCGAACCTTGCGGACTAGGTCAGCTCATAGCACTTAGATATGGAACATTGCCTATAGTAAGAGAAACTGGTGGGTTAAGAGATACTATTAAGCCATACAATAGGTTTACAGGAGAAGGAAATGGCTTTAGTTTTACCTACTATAATGCACATGATTTGTTTTATGTAATGGAAATGACCCTGCAATACTATAAGAATAAATATCTTTGGAAAACAATAGTTATCAAAGCTATGGAAAGTGACAATAGTTGGAACAAATCTGCTAAGAGGTATAAAGAATTATATGAAAGTATGTTTTAGAATACCTTAACACGGAGCTAGTAGGAGGAGTGAATATGTTAAAAGTAGATAAAGAGACTTTTAAGAAAGATTATGAAGAAAAGTTTATAGAAATTCATGGAAAAGATTTATCAGATGGAACAGATTACAATAAATATGAAGCATTAGCAAGCCTTACTAGAGATTATGTAGTTAAGATGTGGATTAGTACTAACAAAAATTATAATTTCACAGGAGAAAAGCAGGTATACTATTTTTCTATGGAATTTTTGTTAGGAAGGTTACTTGGAAATGCTTTGTTAAATTTAGGAATAAGGGATGTATGCAAGGAAGCTCTTAGTGATTTTAATATAGATCTAAATAAATTGGAAGCTTTAGAACAAGACCAGGGGCTTGGAAATGGAGGACTTGGAAGATTAGCTGCTTGCTTTTTAGATTCTATGGCTTCATTAAATATACCAGGACACGGATGTGGTATAAGATACAAATATGGATTTTTTGAACAAAAAATAATCAATGGTATGCAAATAGAAACTCAGGATGATTGGCTTAAAAATAATAATGTATGGGAAATAAAAAAGCCAGATAAAGCTCAGATAGTCAAATTTGGTGGACAGGTGAATACAATAAGTGAAAATGGAAATCTAAAATTTGTCCATACAGGGTATGAAGCGGTTTTAGCGGTGCCCTATGATGTACCTATCATAGGTTATGAAAACAATATAGTAAATAATTTAAGACTTTGGAGTGCAGAACCTTTATATGATGAATTTGATTTTTCTTCTTTTAGTAGAGGAGAGTATTTAAAGGCACTAGAATATAAAAATTCTGTAGAGGCTATATCTCAGGTTCTATATCCAGATGATAGTGTATATGAAGGGAAAAGGCTTAGGTTAAAGCAGCAGTATTTCTTTGTATCTGCTGGCATTCAAAGTATTATAAGACACTTTAAGGTTTATGGAAAAGCACCTTTAAATGATTTAGATGAGAAGATAGCTATACACATAAATGATACCCATCCTACTTTAGCTATACCAGAGTTAATGAGAATTCTCATGGATGAGGAAGGATATGGATGGGATGAGGCATGGAGAATAACCACAAATACAATGTCTTATACAAATCATACCATACTATCAGAGGCCTTGGAGAAATGGCCTATAGATATGTTTAAAAAATTATTACCTAGAATTTATATGATAATTGAAGAAATAAACAGGAGATTTTGTGAAGAACTTTGGAATAAATACATTGGACAGTGGGATAAAATTAGCAAAATGGCTATTATAGCAGATGGATATGTTAAAATGGCTCACTTAGCGATAGTAGGAAGTCACAGTGTAAATGGAGTAGCGAAGCTCCATACAGAGATACTTAAAAAGCAGGAGATGAAGGATTTCTATTATTTTTATCCTAACAAGTTCAATAATAAAACCAATGGAATAACTCATAGAAGATGGCTTATAAAGGCAAATCCGCAGCTTACAACTCTTATAAAGGATACAATAGGAGATAGCTTTATAAAGCATCCAACAGACATGGAGGCCTTTGAACGGTATGCCAGCGATAAGGAAGTACAGCAAAGATTGCATGAAATAAAAATTTCTAATAAAAAAAGGTTTGCTGAATATTTAAAAGAAAAGCAAGATATTTCTATAAATCCAGATTCACTATTTGATGTTCAGGTAAAAAGAATTCATGCATATAAAAGGCAGATATTAAATTGCTTAAGGATTATGGAGCTTTATAGAAAACTAATAGAAAATCCTAATTTAGATATAGTTCCTAAAACTTTTATATTTGCAGGTAAAGCAGCACCTGGATATCATCTTGCAAAGAAAACCATAGAGCTTATAAATGCAGTTGCCAATAAGATAAATAATGATCCAAGAGTAAATGAAAAAATAAAAGTGGTGTTTGTAGAAAATTATAAAGTTTCTGTAGCTGAACTTATAGTTCCAGCAGCAGATTTAAGTGAGCAAATATCTACTACCACTAAGGAAGCCTCAGGCACAAGTAATATGAAGTTCATGATGAACGGAGCTGTTACTATAGCTACCTTAGATGGCGCTAATATTGAAATTAGAGATGAGGTTGGAGACGACAATATAATTATTTTCGGTTTAACTGAAAGAGAAGTCTTAGATTACTATCATAAGGGCGGTTACAGTGCATGGGATATGGTAAATAGAGATTATAGAATAAAGCAGGTTACAGAAGATACAATAAATGGTTTCTATTGCAGTGACAAGGAAAGATTCAGAGCGATTTATGAAAACTTAGTTACCTATAATGACGAGTTTTTTGTACTAAAGGATTTTGATTCTTATTTAAAGGCACAAGAGAGAGCAGATAACCTGTATAAAAACTTTCCAAAGTGGCAATCTATGTGTGCAGTAAATATAGCCCACTCTGGTATATTTTCTAGTGATAGAACCATACAGGAATATGCTACTGGTATATGGGGCTCTGGATATTTATATAAGAATCTTTAACTAGACTATTATTTACCTTGAATTCTCTTGCGGATTCTACAAGAGAATTCAAGAGTATACTTAAATTGAGAGGTGAATTTTTTGGAGTGCTACGTGAGACATAATTCCTGGGAAGAAAAATTCAGAAAACCCTTTGGTGCAGTGAGCTTAGGTGAAGAAGTATATATAGCTATAGAGGGAGAACATTTTAATAAAGTGGAACTAATACTATCTTATTTTAATGGAAGTACAGAAAGCATAGAACTTCCCATGAGCAAAATTGATGAAAAGCTTTATATGTATTCTGCTCAAATAGATATAAAAGAAGAATATAAAGGTTTAATAAATTATTATTTTAGATTATACAAAGGTTTTCAAACTCTGTACTATGGAAATAACTTAGATGGATTAGGAGGAGAAGGCACAATTTATTATGATAATCCTAAAAGTTATCAAATAACGGTATATAAGTCCTTTATTACTCCTAAATGGTTTAAAGAGGGTATTGTTTATCAGATATTTGTAGATAGGTTTAGAAATGGTAACAGTAACGGAATAATAGATAATCCTAAGAAAAATAGTTTTATATATGGAACCTGGGAAGATGAACCAATGTATATAAAAACTGCTGATGGAAGAATAATGAGATGGGATTTTTATGGAGGAAATCTTAAAGGTGTTATTGAAAAACTAGGATATTTGAAAGATCTTGGCATAGATGTAATCTATCTAAATCCAATTTTTGAAGCTTCAAGCAATCATAAATATGATACTGCTAATTATAAGGCTATAGATTCAATGTTTGGTAACGAAGATATATTTAAAGAGCTTTGCAGTAAGGCTGAGAAGTTTGGAATTAAAGTAGTGCTAGATGGAGTTTTTAGTCACACTGGAGCAGATAGTATATATTTTAATAAGTTTGGAAATTACCCTTCTGTAGGTGCTTATAAATCAAAGTCTTCTAGCTATTATAACTGGTACAAATTTAGTGAGTATCCAGATAAATATGAATGCTGGTGGGGAATAGATAATCAGCCGAATATAGATGAGATGAATGAGGACTATATAAATTATATAATAAGTGGCGAAGACTCTGTAATTAAAAAGTGGATGAGCCTAGGTGCCAGTGGATGGAGACTGGATGTAGCAGATGAGCTTCCTGATGAGTTTATAAAATTGTTAAAAACTCAGATTAAAGATATAAAAAAAGACTCCATATTAATAGGAGAAGTTTGGGAAGATGCATCCAATAAAATAAGTTATTCTAGTAAGAGACAATATTTGTTTGGTGAGGAATTGGATTCTGTAACAAACTATCCTTTTAAAAATTCTGTAATTAGTTTCGTAAACTCAGAAATTAATTCCACCACTTTTAGCAGAAGAATAATGAGTATTTATGAAAATTATCCTAGGGAGAACTTCTATTGTAATTTAAATGTATTAGATACTCATGATACAGAGAGACTTTTAACTTTAATAGACAAAGGTGATGGGAAAACTATATATAAGCTTATTATGGCTTTAGCTATACAGATGACCATGCCAGGAGTACCTCTTATCTATTATGGAGATGAAGCTGGTCTTACTGGAGGAAAAGATCCTTTAAATAGAAAGCCTTACCCTTGGGGAAAAGAAAATATAACTATCTATAGTATTTATAAAGCTTTAATAAAATTGAGAAAAAATTATAAAGTTTTTATAGAGGGAAATTTAAGATTTCACAGTATAAATGAAGATATAATTTGCTATGAAAGAACTTTAAATAACGAAAAAGCTTTAATAATTATAAATAAATCCATGGACCTTTCCTATAGCATTGATTTAGAATCTCTAGATTTTAAAGATCATGAAAATATTGAAGAATTAAGCTGGAATATTAAATCTATATTAGATACAAGTAAAATTGAAGAAAAGTTAAATTTTAAGCAGATAAAAATTAATCCTTTAGAAATTAAAATATACAAAATATAAATATTCAAATTTACTCTAATAAATTGTGGAGCATGAGGAGAGGATATTATATGTTAAAAAAGGAAATTGTAGCAATGATATTGGCTGGGGGACAAGGATCTAGATTGGGAATACTTACAAAAAGGCTTGCAAAGCCTGCGGTTCCTTTTGGGGGAAGGTATAGAATAATTGACTTCACCTTGAGCAATTGTTCTAATTCCAATATTGATACTGTAGGAGTGTTAACACAGTACAAACCTTTGGCACTTAATTCGCATATAGGTATAGGAAGCCCTTGGGATCTTGATAGAAGAGATGGAGGGGTATATATTTTACCACCTTATCAAGAGGAAAGTGGAGGAAATTGGTATAAAGGTACTGCAGACGCCATATTTCAAAATATTTCTTTTATAGATAGTTATAGCCCTGAGTATGTTCTGGTACTATCTGGAGACCATATATACAAAATGAACTATGAAAATATGTTAAAGTACCATAAAGAAAAAAAAGCGGATGCTACAATAGCCGTTATAGATGTACCTTTAGCAGAGGCAAGCAGATTTGGAATCATGAATGTTAATGATGACGGGTCAATATGCGAATTTGAAGAAAAACCTAAGAAACCTAAAAGCACAAAAGCATCCATGGGAATATATATTTTTAATTGGAAGCTTTTGAAGAAATTTTTGAAAGAGGATCAAAACAATAAGGAATCTAGCAATGATTTTGGAAAAAATATAATTCCAAGGATGCTGGAACAAAATGAAAAAATGTATGCTTATGCTTTCAAAGGATATTGGAAGGATGTAGGTACTATAGAAAGTCTTTGGGAAGCAAATATGGACTTGCTTAGAGAAGATAATGAACTTAATATGCAGGATAGAAATTGGAGAATATATTCTGAAAATCATGTTAGACCTGCACAATATATAGGAGCTAATGCGCAAGTAAAAAACAGCCTTTCTGTAGACGGCTGCGAAGTCTATGGAGAAGTAAATAATTCCGTATTATTCTCAGGAGTGACAATAGGAAAAAATTCTAAAATAATAAATTCTGTTATAATGCCAGATACAAAAATTGGAGACAATGTAATAATAAATAAGGCAATTGTAGGAAGTAATGTGACAATAAGACGAGATTGTATAATTGGAGATGGAAAAAAAGTTACAGTAATAGGCGGTCATGAGGATATAAAAGCAGGATCTATTGTTATAGGAAAATAAATTTACTGGGATATTTACGAGGAGGGTTCGTTATGTTAAAAAGTTGCTTAGGTATAATTAATTTAGATGAAAATGAAGATAGATTGAGAGAACTTACACGAAATAGGCCTTTAGCATCTATTCCGATAGCTGGAAGATATAGAATTATTGATTTTATAATATCAAATCTAACTAATGCAGGAGTTAAGAGTATAGGAATATTCTCTAAAATGCAATCTAGATCCTTAATGGACCATTTAGGCAATGGACGTCCTTGGGATTTAAATAGAAAAATAGATGGGCTTAGGTTGTTTAATTTTACAACAACAGATCCATACATAGATGATATAACTAACTTTTCAAATAACGTAGAGTATTTATATAGAGCAGGGCAAGAATATGTGATATTTGCTTCCTCATATATGATATGTAATATTGATTTTAAAGATATTTTAAGGAAGCACATAGAGTCTAATTGTGATGTAACAATGGTGTATAAGAAGGTTAGCAATGCAGATGAAAGTTTTGGTGATTGCGATGTTTTAAACATAGATGAAAAAGGAAAAATACTAAGTGTTGGAAAAAATATAGGGAATAGAAAAAATGCCAATGTAGGTATGGGCATATATATAATGAAAAAGGAATTTCTAATTCATATAATTAACGAATGTGTAGGTACAGGACGCTACAGAAAAGTAAAATCCTACATATATAACTCTTTGGATAAGCTAAAAGTGGAAAGCTATGAGTTTACTGGATATTTGGCTTGTTTAAACTCATTGAAAGCTTATTATAAAGCAAGTATGGAGCTTCTAGATCCAAAGATAAATAAGGAGCTTTTCTCAAAGGAAAGACCTATATATACAAAAACCAATGATGAAATACCAGTTAGATATGGAAATGACTGTGTTGTTAGAAATTCTATACTAGGTAACGGATGTTCAATCGATGGCACAGTAGAAAACAGTATAATATTTAGAAGGGTGCATATTTCAAAGGGAGCAGTACTTAAAAATTGTATAATTCTTCAAAATTGTATAATTGGAGAGAACGCAAAGCTTTGTAATATAATAACGGATAAGTTTGTGGATATAGGTGCAGATAAGGAACTTAAAGGTGATGTTAATATTCCTTTGGTAGTAGAAAAAAACGTAATTAGCACCAATATGGATCATCCGTTGTTTATATAGAGAAGAGAAGCACAGCCGAAAGTTGATTTACACTCCGGGATATGTTTCCAAGCCTCGGCACTATAAAAACTTTTTGTTAATCTAAAGCTCAACATTTTGAAAATCTAAGAACCTTTTATAAACTCGTACCTCAAATATATAAAAAATTCCAAGATTTTCCGAAATATTTCTCTAAGATTGACTAAAAAGTTTTTATATGTGCCGAGGCTTTGGAAACGTATCTCTGCGTATAAATCAACTTTCTGTTTTGGTTATCTATAAACCCGCTTTAAGAGATATTGCTTCACATATGTTGAAATTTAAAAACTTTAGTACTATAATGGGTTAAATGGATAAAGTTTGACATACGGGAGGATTCAAAATGAGTATAGAAAGCGTAAGAAAACAATTTAGTGAGGAAAAGTTAGGCTTAGAAGTATTGGAACTTAAAGAAAGTACGGCTACTGTGGAACTAGCAGCTAAAGCTATTGGAGTAGAGCCTGGCCAGATTGCTAAAACTATGGCATTTGGACTAAAGGATAAAGATATACTTATAGTATCTAAAGGTGATGCAAAAGTAGACAACAGAAAATATAAAGATTGTTTTAGTACAAAGGCTAAAATGTTAAATGTTGATGAAGTATTAGAAATAACAGGGCATCCAGTAGGAGGCGTTTGTCCCTTTGGGTTAAAGAATCCTTTAGAAGTATATTTAGATGTGTCGCTAAAGCAATATGATTACGTTTATCCAGCAGCAGGTTCACCACATGCGGCAGTAAAAGTGACATTAGATAAACTTGAGGAGATTACTAATGGTGAATGGATAGATGTATGTAAATAGCTAAATGGTAATTGATGGAAGTTATAAGAGGAATTTAACTTATAATTTCTATTTTTGAAAATTTAAGCTAGATGTCAGAAAGGATAGTTAAAAAGGATTACATTATGCGAAAATTAGTATAATGAATTTATACATTATGTAAGATGAATTGTCATAATATTTATGTTATTCTATTTATAGGATATAAATTTATCATTTTTTATTATATAAATAAATGTTTGTAATAAAACTTCTATTAATTTATTGAATATATAAATAAGGAGGAAAATATTATGAGTAAAAAATTAGTTGAGGCTATGGCTGATCTTGATGAGGATGTTGTATTAGAAGAGGTTAAGGCATTAAAGGAGCAAGGAGTACCAGCATTAGAGATTATTGAAAGCTTACAAGCAGGTATGGAAACTGTAGGAAAAAGATTTGAAGAAAAAGAATATTTTTTATCAGAGCTTATAATGTCAGCAGAAGTATTTAATGAGGCTTCAGAATTAATAGGTGGAATGGACACATCAGGTACATCTAAATATGGAAAGTTTGTTATAGGAACTATATATGATGATATTCATGACATAGGAAAAAATATTGTAACTACAGTAATGAGAAGTAATGGATTTGAAGTTATTGATTTAGGAGTTGACATACCTACAGCTAAATTTATCGAAGCTATAAAACAACATAAGCCAAAGGTAGTTGGAATATCATGTCTTTTAACTACATGTTTCGACAATGTTAAAGAATGTATACAAGCAATAGAAGACGCTGGACTTAGAAATGATGTAAAGGTTCTGATAGGCGGGGGTCCAGTTGACGAAGCTACAGGTAAATATGTGAAAGCAGATATAGTAGCTAAAAATGCACAAAATACTGTAGATTACTGTAAACAATTTGCATAATATAACAAGAACGAGAAAGCTTATAAAGTTTTGCTATATAGTTTAAGGAGGCAATTTAAATGCTAATTATTGGAGAGTTAATAAACACAAGTAGAAAAGCGATACGTGAAGCTGTCGAGAAGAAAGATGGCGAGTATATACAGCAAATTGCAAAGGCTCAAGAAGAAGCTGGAGCAACATATATAGATGTAAACTGTGGTACATGCATAGAAACTGAAGTAGAGACTATGGAGTGGCTAATTGATAATATACTTCAAGCAACAAATCTGCCATTATGTATAGATAGTCCTAATCCAGTAGCTTTGAGAGCAGGATTAATGAAAGTTGTAAATGCTAAACCAATGATAAACTCTATAACTGATGAAACACCAAGATGGAATGCAGTATTACCTTTAGTAAAAGAGTTTAACGCTAAAATCGTAGCATTATGTATTGATGACGATGGTATGCCTAAGACAAATGAAGATAGAATTAGAATTGCACATTCAATAATAACAAAGTTAACTGCAGAAGGAATTGACATAGATGATATATATATAGATCCTCTTATAAAACCAATAAGCGCAGGGGAAAAGAATGGAATAGAAGTATTACAGGCAATACAAACCATTATGGAAAGCCATCCAGGAGTGCATACTACTTGTGGATTAAGTAATATATCTTATGCATTGCCTGCAAGAAAAGTATTGAACAGATTATTCATGGTACAAACTATGGCTCGCGGAATGGACTCTTATATATTGGATCCAACAAATAAGGAAATGAGAGGTGCCTTGCTTGCATCTCAAGCACTTTTAGGACAAGATAGATTCTCTAGAAAATTCCTTAAGGGATTCCGTGAAGGAATATATGAATAGATTAATAATAGCTTGTAAAACTATTGCTGATGAACTGAATTTAGTTGTTAATGAAGTAGGGTGCAAATATCCTATACTATGGATAGAGTCTAGTTTGCATATAAACCCAGAATCTTTAAGAAAGCGCATTCAAGAAGAGCTGGATCATATATCAAATATAGATCAGGTGATTTTAGCTTTTGGATACTGTGGTAATGCATTACTAGGATTAAAATCAGCAGACTATCAAATAATTTTTCCACGAGTTGATGATTGTATCACTATGTTACTTGGTTCTTGTGAAAAACGTAAAAAAGTATCAAGTGAAATGGGGACCTATTTTCTTACTAGAGGTTGGTTAGAGTACGAGAAAAATATATGGGTTGAATATCAGGATACAGTAAAGAGGTATGGAAAAGCTAAGGCTGATAGATTATACAAGGTAATTCTTGGACATTATAAAAGATTGGGTATTATTAAAACAAGTGTTTGTAATACAGCGGAATTTTTGGAGAAAACTCAACAGATTGCAAACGATCTTAATTTAAAACAAGAGATCATTGATGGGACTCTGAGCTATATTAAAAAACTTTTAACTGGTCCTTGGGATGAAGAATTTGTTACAGTTGGCCCAAATGAAACAATTGCTTTAGAGCATATTTATGGTAATGCTTCAGGGCAAGTTTGCAGCACTTCTACTTGTGACTGTAGTCTTAATAATGCTTAGTGAAAAGGAAGGTGACATCAAATGAATTTGATTCTTTTTGGAGGATTTCTTGGTTCTGGAAAAACAAGCTTAATACTTTCATTGGCGCATTTTATTGTTGAAAGTGATGTGCAAGCAAAAGCTAAGTTGGTAATCATTGAAAACGAGGTCGGAGAAATAGGAATTGATGATAAGGTGCTCAAATCTGATGGCTATAGTGTAAAAGAGTTGTTTGCAGGATGTATATGTTGTCAGTTAACTTCTGATTTGATAACTACATTAAATGAGATCAATGAAACCATAAAGCCAGAGTGGGTAATTATAGAAACTACAGGATTGGCTTATCCTAGTAAGATTTTGGGCAACTTAAATAAGTATGGAAAAGGAATAGATAGTATAAGAACCGTCGCTGTGGTTGATTCGGAGCGTTTTGAAGAGCTTACAGCAATAACACCCGTTCTTATAGAAAATCAAATTTCTCAAGGAGATATAATACTTGTAAATAAGATAGATTTAGTAAGTGAAGAAGAATTAAAGCATTTAGAAGAACATGTAGTAAAGCTTAATGAAAAAGCTATTGTGTATAAAGTATCTGCCAACAATAAAGTGAACGATAGCATCTGGAAAGAGGTGATGAAAACCTGTGAGTAAAATCCAGAAGTATTTATGTGGTAGTGAAAATAAACCTCTTCATACACATGGAAGTTGCAATTGTAATGAGCACAATCACGAACATGATCATCACCACTGTGATCACTCCCATGATGAATTATATGGAGAAAAGGAAGAGTTACCAGCTGTTTTTTCCTATTCTACTTCACTTAAGTTTGAAAAAGAAATTAATGGTAGTGAACTTCAGAGTTGTCTAATAGAATGGATAGAAAGCCTGAAAGAATGGGTTCTTAAAAATAAATATTTTATCGGACATATAAAGGCTTTTGTGGAGGATGAAAATCATCATTTTAAACTTTGGATCTCCACAACTGGTAAAAATGTCAATATAAAAGATAACGATAATAGTAAAAATGATAGTATTAAAACTATTGCAGTTAATATGACAGCAATAGTTTTTGGAACTGATGAACGAGTTTTAAAGAAACAAGCACTAGATATCCTTAATAAAAAGCTCCCACAGCATAGTCAGCAGTGATGATGTACTTATCTTGATGGAGAAAAGTGTAGATTTCCAGACAAAGCTTTGTCATCAGTGGAAGCTTACGGAATTTATGTAATGGCACTAGAAAAAAGCGCAAAAATTCATTATTACAATGGGTTGAATACGGTTTCGTATGTAGGTTTAATATTTAAAAAGGCTCAAAGGGGAAATAAAAAAATATTATAAAAAAATTTTCGGGGGTGTAGTAATATGAAAACAACACAAGAATTATATAATGAGCGTTTTACTAGGTTTAAAAAGGCACTAAACCTGGAAAAACCAGATAGAACGCCAGTTGTTATGATGGGAGACTCCTTTTGTGCGGTACAGCAAGGAGTAAAATTATCTGATTTTTGTAAAAGTATTGAATATTCAAATAAGGTAATTGTAGATTCATTAAAGGATTTTCAAGATTTTGATGGAGCAACTGCTACTTTTAATGTCGCTAGAATATTTCCTTTGATATTTATGTCAAGAATTAAACTACCTGGACGTGAACTTCCTGATAATATGCTTTGGCAATTAGATGAAAGAGAACTGATGACCCCAGAGGACTATGATACAATTATTAATAAGGGCTGGAGTAGTTTTATGCCTGGCTTTGTAGAAGATAAATTAAAAGTTGATTTAGGAGCACTTACAGAAGAAATGGCTTATATTCCTCAAGCTATGAAGAATGTTGAAGATGCTGGATTTGTGGTATACAGCCCGGTTGTTACAACAACAGTAAATGAGTATTTAGGCGGCGGACGTTCAATGACAAAGTTCATGAGAGATTTATTTAGAATGCCGGATAAAGTTGAGGCAGTTTTAGAAGTTATTCAAAAGGAGAATCTTGAAAGCTTGAGACAACAAATTAGACAACTAAAACCTACAGTTGTATTTGTTTCTCCAGCACGTGGAGCTAGTGAATTCTATTCTCCAAAGTTATGGGAACGTTTTGTATGGAAATATATTAAAGAAACAGCAGATATGATTATAGAAGAGGGATCTATATGCGATATTCACTGTGATTCAAATTGGGAACGTGATCTTGACTACTTTAAGGCTTTCCCTAAGGGAAAATGTGTATTTGAAACTGACGGAACAACAGACATTTATAAGATAAAAGAAAAGCTTGGAGATCGTATGTGTATTAAAGGAGATGTTCCATCACAAAAGCTTGTTCTTGGTACTCCAGACGAAGTATATGATTATTGTACAAGAATTATTAAAGATGTTGGACCAGGACTTATTCTTTCTAGTGGATGTTCAATACCTCCAAATGCTAAAATTGAAAATATAAAAGCAATGCTTTGTGCTGCAACTGGTAAATAAAGATATATTAGGGGGCTGGTTCAATAGATAACCACGGTTGTTTATATTGCACCAGTCCCTTTATTTCGTTGTCAAAAAATCTCTAATTTTTTAAAATATATACATATAATAAATATATTGTATATATAAATTAATATAAAAACACATTATGTACAAATTGACATGTTTAAATTATACATGATGTAAGGTGAATTTTTGGAATATATATGCTATTCTAAAGTTGAAGGATAATTATTATATATTTAAAAAGCTATTTTAATACTAGAAGGGGGATTTGTTGTAATGAATAAAAAGTTAGTAGAAGCAATGGCAGATCTTGATGAGGACATAGTACTTGCAGAGGTAAAAGCATTAAAGGATGGAGGAGTTCCTACATTAGATATTATTGCTAGTTTACAAGAAGGAATGGAAATTGTAGGAAAAAGATTCGAAGAAAAAGAGTATTTTTTATCTGAGCTTATCATGTCTGCAGAAGTGTTTAATGAGGCTTCAGAAGTACTTGGGGGTATTGGAGAAGCAGGAAAAGCTAAGAATGGAGTATTTGTTTTAGGAACAATATATGATGATATCCATGACATAGGAAAGAACATAGTAACTACTGTAATGAGAAGTAATGGTTTTGAAGTAGTTGACTTAGGGGTTGATGTACCTACAGCTAAGTTTATTGAAGCTATTAAACAACATAAACCCAAAGTAGTTGGTATATCTTGTCTTTTAACTACATGTTTTGACAATGTAAAAGAATGTATACAAGCAATAGAAGATGCAGGATTACGTAATGATGTAAAGGTTTTAATAGGAGGAGGCCCAGTTGACGAAGCTACAGGCAAATATGTGCAGGCAGATATAGTAGCTAAGAATGCACAAAACACTGTAGATTATTGTAAGCAATTTGTAGGAGTACAATAACATGAAAACAAAACAAGAATTATATAATGAACGTTTAGGAAGATTAAATAAAACTTTAGCTTTAGAAAAAACTGATAGACCTCCTGTTATATTACAAATGGATGGTTTCTGCGCTACACATATGGGATACACATTAGCTGAACTTTGCAAAGGTGTAAAAGAATCAAATAAAATTATGTTGGAATCATTGAAAGCTTTAGGCGATGTAGACGGAAGTGAATCATCTTTTTCTGGAGGACCTATATTTCCATTAACATTTCTAGCAAGAGTTAAACTTCCAGGACGTGAGTTGCCAGAAAATATGATGTGGCAGCTTGATGAAGCAGAAATGATGCTTCCAGGGGACTATGACACAATTATAAATAAAGGCTGGAGTAATTTTGCACCAGGTTATTTAAGAGATAGATTAAAAATTGATGTTGATAAACTTATGGAAGACTTGACTTATGGATCACAAGCAACTAAAAATATTACTGATGAAGGATATTTGGTATATAAACAATCTACGGCTTTAACAGTAAATGAATACTTAGGTGGCGGACGTTCAATGGTTAAGTTCATGAGAGACTTATTTAAGATTCCTGATAAAGTTGAAGCAACACTAGAAGTTATGCAAAAAGAAATAGTTGAAGGAATGAGAAAACAAATTAGAGACTCTAAAGCTTCAGTGGTATTCCTTTCTCCAGCACGTGGAGCTAGTGAATTCTTCTCACCTAAGCTATGGGAACGTTTTGTATGGAAATATATTAAGGAGACAGCAGATGCTGTTATAGAAGAAGGCGCTGTATGTAATATACATATGGATGGAGACTGGGAACGTGACCTTAACTACTTTAAGGATTTCCCAAAAGGAAAAATTGTACTTGAAACAGATGGAGCAACAGATATCTACAAGGTAAAAGAGATACTTGGAAGCAATGCTTGTATTAAAGGAGATGTTCCAGCGGCAAAACTTTGCCTTGCAAATCCGGAGGAAGTATATAATTATTCTACAAAGCTTATTAAGGATATGGGAGAAGGATTCATTTTATCTAGTGGATGTTCAGTACCTTCAAATGCTAAAGTTGAAAATGTAAAGGCTATGATTTCGGCTGCAATTGGTAAATAAACGACAGGAATACAAATAGTGACTGTTGCACTATAAAAATTATGCTAAGTAATAATTTTTATGAGAGGACAATTGACAAACACTGTCCTCTGTCATCATAAATATATTATAGAATATTTGAAAGGAGAGTATTATGGAAAAAGGTTTAAAAAAATCTATTATTAATCTTTATGGATTACCATCATTTGGATTTCAGTTATTTGTAAATATGGAGGTATTCTATTTTGCAGCATTCTTAACAGATTATGCAAAGATACCAGCAGCTTTAGCAGGTACAGTATTGATGATTACAAGTATATTTGATATTGTATGGGTTCCTACTGCAGGTATCATATTGGAAAAGAGCAACATGAAATGGGGTAAATATCGTTCATGGTTATTGGTAGGACCTCCTTTTGCAGTGCTATTTTTCATATTACAGTTTTCTAAGATAGGCTCTGCCTCAATTAATGCAATTATAATTTGTATAGGATTTATAGTCAGCCATCTAATCTGGAACATATTTTATGCAGGACATATAGCAATGAACTCTTCGATGACACAAGTTAGAGAAGAAAGAATTGCTATGGCATCAAACAGAGGAATGTTTAATTCCTTAGGTGCTATTGGTTTTTCTTTGATAGGTATGCCATTAATATTGGTTCTTGGTAAAGCTACTGGCAATCCTTCAATGGGATATACTTTAACTGTTATACTTTCAGGTATTTTTCTAATTGTTTGTTACTATATATTGTTTGCTATGACAAAAGATTATGCACATAGTGGAGAAGCTACTCAAACAGGTAAAGAAGAAAAAATGTCTACAGGTGAGATGTTAAAACAAATATTAGTAAATCCACCTCTTATAGGATTATTATTAGGTGAACTTGGTAGATATTTGGGAAGATTTGTTATCTTTGGATTAGCATTTTATTATTTCAAATATGTTATAAATAATTTGGCTGCAATCACTATATTCATGACAGGTCTTAACGTAGTATGTTTATTTGGAGCTGCTTTTACAAATCCATTGGCTAAAAAAATTGGGGAAAGAAATACTTATATTCTATCTCTTATAGTGTTTATAGTTGGACTGCTTCTAGTATGGGCTCTACCAATGAATTATGTTTCATTTATGATAGTAATGTTTGTAGCATATTTAGGATATGGCATTCCTGATGCATTAGGTGTTGCTATGTATTCCTCTACTGTTGAATATGGTGAATGGAAAACAGGAAAGAATGCAAGAGGATTCATTATGTCACTAATAAGTTTTCCAATTAAAGTTGCTATATTCTTAAGAAGTGTTATTATAACCACTATTCTTGTAGGAGCAGGATATGTTGCAAATATGAAGCCAACAGCACAATTAATAAGTGGTATAAAAAATGGTATAGCATTAATTCCAGCACTTATAATGGTAGTAGGTTTAATATTTATCGTATTACTCTATAAAATTACCCCTGCTAGTCTACAAAAAATGCAAAAAGAAATTGCTGAAAGGAAAGCAGAAAGCCCAAATTTATAATTTGGTGCGAATCGCTTTCACAGAGTGCAAGCAGAGAGCCCAAATTTTAAGTAGATATCCCAAATCTTTGATTTGGTGATAGTCACTTACACAGAGTGTTAATTTGGTGCGAATCACTTTCACACAGTATAGTATAAAAGATATGTACAAAACGTAGTTTAAATTAAAAGATTAATCTGAACTACGTTTTTTTCTATTAAATAGGTGAACTAATGAAAGGAGATATTAGTATGGTAAAATTACGACAAAAATTGAACAGTGTGTTTGGCAAAATGCTTATTCTATCAATTTCGTGTATTATAATACCTATGCTTATAAGTCTATTTTACCAAACTTCCTCTTCACATAAATACATGGAAGAAGATGCACGAAAATATTTAAATAGCACAGCCAGTGATAAAAAAAGCGAAATAGAAACAGCTTTTAAAGGTCAGGTTGATTTGGCTTTAGCCTTATCAAAGGATGAATTTGTTGTTGATTATTTAAAAAATATTTCTCAAACTAATCAAATAGATTCAATAGCGTCTGGGAAAATTTCTAATAATTTAACAACGTTACTTAAAGATTCAAAGGGATTAAATGAAAATATTTATTTTTCTTATGGTCCAGATAATGTTGTAATAAATGATGCACTAGATGGAAAATCAGTTGGAATGCCACTTCCAGATTCTAAGTACTCAAATATGGTTGCTGCAAAAAAAGATAAGAAACCTATAATTAGCACTAAACTTTCTCCAGTAACAGGAAAGCCAGTTGTCACTGTAAATGTTGCGGTTATTGATAATAAATCAGATAAAGTCCTTGGGATTTATGGGAGTGCATCAACCCTTGAAGCAGTAGCAAAGAACATAGTTAAAGGAAATTCTAATAATAATGTTAAAACTATAATAGTAGATATAAATGGGTTAGTGGCTGTTTCAGAGGAAGCCTCAGAAATAATGAAATACGATTTTAGTAAGCAAAATGGCGATGTAAAAGATTTCTATAACACTTTAAAAGCAAATACTTCTGGAATAGGATATTTTACGAAGAATGGAACTAAAAATATAGCAGCATATTGTAAAAGTGATTTTATAAATATGTATGTAGTAACATACATGCCTGTTAATGAATATATATCAAAAGTAAATTCCACTAGAAACAACATAATTTTAGTGATAATTATCAGCATACTTATAGCTTCTCTAATGATATTTTTATTCGCACGCAAAATCATTAAACCTATAGGTATTGCTGCTGAACTTTTACAAACCTTTTCAACGGGAGATTTTACTAAGACTGTGCCGGAAAATTATATGAATACAAGCGATGAAACTGGAGTTTTGATGCGTTCTATGAATGTAATGCAAAAATCCATAAAGGATATTGTTAATACTGTTATAAATGAAGCAAAAAATCTGGAGGATTCAGCCCTGCAAACAAATAAACAATTAGAAGAATTAAATTCTCAAGTAGAAGAAGTGGTAGCTACTACAGAGGAAATGTCAGCTGTAATGCAGGAAACAGCTGCATCTGCTGAAGAAATGAATTCAACTTCAATAGAAATTAAACAAGCTATAGAGTCTATTACTCAAAAAGCTAATGATGGTTCAGGCACAGCAGCAGTAATAACTAAAAGAGCTGAAACTCTAAAGGAAAATTCTATAGTTTCACAGAAAGCTGCAGCTGATATGAGAGAAAGTGTAGATACTAATTTGAGAAATGCTATTGAGAAATCTAAATCAGTTGCCAAAATAAATTTACTAGCAGAATCTATATTAGAAATTACATCACAAACCAATCTTCTTGCTTTAAACGCCGCAATTGAAGCAGCAAGAGCAGGTGAAGCAGGAAAAGGATTTGCTGTAGTTGCTGAAGAGATAAGAAACTTAGCAGAAAACTCCGCAAGAACTGTTAATGAAATACAGGACATAACAAAAATAGTGGTTCCGTCAGTAGAAAACTTAGTGCAAAATTCTGAAAAAGTGTTGGAATTTATTGATTTAACAGTAATTAAAGATTATGAGTCTTTGGTTGATATTGGAAATCTTTATTCAAAAGATGCAAAGTCTGTCCAAGATTTGGTTGCTAATTTTAGTTCCGAAGCTCAAAAGCTATCTTCTTCTATAGAAAATATGGTAAGAGCTATTAGCGAAGTATCAATTTCTAACAATGAAACTGCGGAGGGCTCTCAAAATATAGCAGAAAAAACCACTGTAATTTTAAAGAAAACTAATGATGTTACACAACAGTCAGAAAAAACTGAACGAAGTTCAGAAGAATTAAAAAATGCTGTAGGAAAATTTATTGTTTGAAATAATTGAACTATTGTATAGGCATCCACGGCCGACA
>NZ_JAEEGC010000071.1 GCF_019207025.1 Clostridium thailandense
AAACAATCAAATATTCTAAGCTTTTTCCAAAATATGAGCTAAGACTTGTATCAAAAGTATTTAAATGTGTCTTCCAGAATGTCAATATATCCCTGAGTATAAGTTAAGTGTCTATATAGATAAACACACCAGAAAGTAAACATCTACCGGAGCATAAGTTTACTTTCGACCGTTGTTATCTATATATTGCAACAGTTCTCTTGTTTATTTTTTTATGTAGAAGTTTGATTAAATTGCTGAAATAATACATATTTTGTTAAATAATCAATATAGTACTTTACACTTATGGGATATTAAGTTAAAATAGATATGAAGTTATGCTTCTATAGCTCAGTTGGTAGAGCAACTGATTCGTAATCAGTAGGTCGCAGGTTCGATCCCTGTTAGAAGCACCAGTTAATTTGAAGCCCTTGATTTTCAAGGGCTTTCACTTTTTTTGTAATATAATTTTTTGCCTTGAATAATATAAGAATTAGAGGAATTAATAATTCATGTTTATGCTAAAAAGTTTTAGGAGGTAAAGATGTATAAGGAATTTTACCTAAATAACGAAAAAGCAATGATTAATTTTACTACAAAATATTGTGATACTGCTGAAAAATTGTTTAATAGCAATGGATTTAGAGAGGTACTGAAGGCATACTTAAATAGAATAGAAAAGAAGGAATCCAATATCTATAAGTATATAAGATTTAGAAAAGAGGAAAGTAAGGTTAACTTAGTAGAGCATATTATAAAGTTATTTAAAATTTTAATGATGCTAAATGTAGATGAAATAAATAAGATTAACGATCAGTATAGAAGAATGTTAGAAGATAAGGATATGTTTATTGCATTTATTGAAGACTTTTATGGATTTTGGAGAAAGATCGAAAGATACACTATTGTTCAAAATACTAAGATTATAGATGGGTTACAAAACGTAAGTTTTATTGAGGCAAATAATAGGTTTACACAATTAATTTTAGACATTTATAGAAAAGTAGAAGAAAGTGTTTTAGGTTATAAGCCTAGAGTCTATAGACAACTTCCCGTTGGAGGAAATGCAGGGCTAATATTAAATGATGTTAGATGGCCTTATCCTAAAGAATACTTATGTTTAGATAACATACCTTTTATTCAATCAATACTTCTTGATCCACCATTTATAGTATATCCAAAGAAAAACAAGAGAGATGGAATGTTCAAAGAGTGTTTTGATAATCCATTAAAGAATAAAAGTATAAATAAAGATCACTGGTTATGTTACCCTGCTAAGGTAGGAAGTCTTCTAGCATATATTTATTTTCATAGGGACTATATGGCTCACGGATTAAGTCTTTGTAATTTGTTCGAAATTGCTAGTGAGGAAGAGTATAAGGATAAAAAGCCAGATATAGTATATGTATTTGGAATAAGGGATGACAATGACGAAATTAAGACAGTCTTTTATGATGATAAGGAAAACGATATATTACTTGGATATGTAAATAACAATGAGAAAATAGATTACTTTGGTTATATGAAAAAAATGACATTGACTTTGCATAATCTTATAATGATAAAAAGAGGTTATTTACCAGTTCATGGGGCTATGGTGAATATAGTTAATAAAAACAATAAAATTGCCAATATAGTCATAGTAGGTGATAGTGGGGCTGGAAAGTCTGAGAGTTTAGAAGCTTTTAGGCAGCTAAGCGATGATTATATAAGTGATATGAACATCATATTTGATGATATGGGAGTAATAAAAATTGATAAAAGTAAAGTAATATTAGGATACGGAACCGAAGTAGGAGCTTTTATTAGGCTTGATGATTTAGATACAGGATATGCATTTAAACAAATAGATAGAAGTATATTCATGAATCCAGATAAGATAAATGCAAGACTTGTCATTCCTGTTACAGTTTACAAAGAAATTATTAAAGGATATTCAATTAATATGTTTTTATATGCAAATAATTATGAAGAGGGAGAAGACTTAGAGTTTATTAATAGTGTGGACGAGGCTATTGATATCTTTAAGAGTGGAACAAGGATTGCTAAAGGAACAACAAGTGAAAAAGGATTAGTAAACACATATTTTGCAAACCCTTTTGGTCCAGCTCAAAGAATGGAAGAGATGAATAAACTTCTTAAAACATACTTTAATGAATTCTTCAAAGCGGGTATAAAGGTTGGACAGTTGAGAACACGTTTAGGAATAAGTGGAGAGGAAAAAGAAGGACCGAGGAGAGCTGCACTAAGTTTACTTAAAATAATTAAAAATTTATAATTAAAACTAAAAATTTCAATACATTTTTATTGCTCAGGAAATATACATATAATAATTCCTGCTAAAAATATATTGAAATTTTTTTTACCTGTATTTATAATTAAAACTAAAAGGCTAAAGTTTATTGCTGTAAATTTTTATAACTTATAGCAAGTGGATGGTACAAAATATTTTTAAATTGGATTCATGAAGTTTAAAACAATATTTTATTATTGTGAATACTAAAAGTTAATGTTAAATTATTTATGCATTGAATGCTCATATTTGTTAAAACTGATTGTTACCATTTTAACAATTTGTATTTTGTAAATTTTTAGGGGGTATTTTAGTTGTTAAATAGTGAGAAGGATAATAAGTTTGTTGTAGACTTAAGTAAAAACTGGTGTTTGGAAATAGTTCAAATGTTACCTTTTGAAGTTATTTTAATAGACAAATTCAATAAGATTTTTAATTTAAACCCTAAAGCTCTTAATACATTTGGTAATATAGATGTGCAAGATGAAGTAAATAAGGTAATAGCTCAATTTAATGAGGAACTAATACAAGTTGAAGATGGAAGCAAAGAATTAAGTATAGAAACAGATATGCTAACCAATAATGGTCCGAAGTATTTTAAAATCAAAATCACAATTTTAGATAATATACAGGATGGATTTGATGGTAGAATAATAACATTAAATGATGTTACCGAGTATAGGGTGGAAATAGATAACTTAAAAAAAGAAAAAGAAAGTATAGAAATTGATAATAAGACTAAAAGTGATTTTCTCTCTAATATTAGTCATGAAATTAGAACCTCAGTTAACGGCATCATAGGAATGACAGATTTAACTCTTATGAGTAATTTAAAATCAGATCAAAGAGAAAACTTAAGTTTAGTAAAGTCAAGTGCACTAAATTTATTGGATATGACTAATAGTATTTTAGATTTTTCAAAAATACAAGCTGGGAAAATGAAAATTGATAATGCTGAATTTAACTTTAAAGAACTAATAGATGAAATTGTAAGATTGAGCACAATTAAGGCATTAGAATATAAATTGGAGTTTAAAGCTAAGATGGATGAGTCTATACCAGATACCTTAGTTGGAGATTCTATAAGAATAAAACAGATTTTAGACAGCTTAATTGATAATTCTATAAAATTTACCAAGTATGGAACCATAGCTTTAACAATTGAAAAGTTAGAATCTATTGATAAAAAAATTAATTTAAAGCTTTCTATTAAGGACACAGGAATAGGTATAGATAAAAAAGATATATCTAAGTTATTTAAAGGATTTAGTCAAATTGATAATAAGGATTATACAAAAAAGAGTTTGGGAACGGGATTAGGATTATGCATATGTAAAGGTCTTGTTGAAATGATGGGTGGAAAAATAGAAGTAAGAAGTAGAAAGGACGTAGGATCAGTATTTTCTTTCAATATATTACTTGAAAGAGGAAAAAAATACAGCAATACAAATATAGTAAATGATAAGAAACCTAAGGTATTAGTAAATAATTCTATAAGCAGAAGATTAAACATATTAATTGTTGAAGATGATAAAGCAAGTCAAATGGTAATATATAATCTATTTAAAAAGAATGGACATATATGTGAAATAGCGGATAATGGTCAAGAGGCTTTAAACCTTATTGAAAATAAGCAATATGATTTAGTTTTTATGGATATACAAATGCCTGTACTAGATGGCTTACAAGCTACGAAAATAATAAGAAAATCTGAGGAAAATAGTAACAAGCATACGCCTATTATAGCATTAACAGCATATGCATTAAAGGAAGATAAAGAGAAATTTTTAAGTGCAGGTATGGATAACTATATATCTAAACCATTTAATATGAGTGAGTTGTTAAAAGTGGTAAATAGCACAATAAAAAAGGATGATAATAATAACACGTTTTTAGGGAGTAAGCAGAATGATATAGATGGGGATTCATTATTTTTACACCTATTATAATTTACGCTATCATACATTTAAATAGATAAAACATTTAAGGAAGTGATTGGTATATTTGGAGTAATTGATAGGTTTGAAGGGAGCTTTGCGGTTATAGAATTAGAGGATAATAAAATAATTAATATTAGCATAGATAAAATTCCTCAAGAGGCTAGAGTAGGATATGTTATTAGAATAGAAAAAGATATCGCTATAGACTATGAGCAAACAAGAAAAAGGAAAAAGATAATAGCGGATTTGTCAGATGATATGTGGAATTAAGAGAAGCTAGAATGAAACTATAGTGGTTTCTATTCTAGCTTTTTTAAGTTTGTCTTCACGGTTTATTTTTTTCTTTTGAATATAAAATAAGATAGTTTATAAATGCTATAAATGCACTTATAACTGCTACATATATAAGTAAATTTCCAATATTTTTATTGAATGTCAAAATGAGTATGGATAGATAAAATAATATAGTTGTAAGCTTTCCCAGCTTATTAGATGGAATAATAGTATTTTTATGATATAGCTTAATTCCGGCTAATATCATAAAGAGTTCTTTTATAAAGATTACTAACAGTATCCATAAGGATATATATTTTTTTATCGCTAGGCAAGTTAAAACTGTTATTATCATAAGCTTATCAGCTAGAGGATCTAGCACTATGCCTAATTTTGTTATTAAATTATATTTTCGTGCTATATAACCATCTAATATATCTGTAATTCCAGCAATGAAAAATGCAAGAATTGAATAAATTAAGTTATTAGGTAATCTAGAAAAAAAAAGTGAAACAAAAATAGGAATTAAGAGTAACCTAAAGAGAGTGAGTGTATTTGGTAAATTCATAATATCACTCCAACTTAAAAGTAATTATATTTTTGTTTTAGTGTATGCTATGAATATCAAAGCGTTCTTAAAATAAGAGCTAAATGAATATATTATGATTTTTTAAATTTAGAAAGTGAATTATATTTACACGTTAATGATATAAAGATATCTAATAATAGAAAAATTAACGAATTTTAATGTAAAATAATAACCTAATATTCGTATTTATTATTGACTGAGTTATATACTTTTGATAGGATTAAATTAGGAGGGATGTGTCTTGAAAAAGAGCTATGATGTTATTATAATTGGTGCAGGACCGGCTGGAATTTTCACAGCATTAGAAGTTACAAAACTTAATCCCAACTTAAGCATATTAATAGTGGATAAAGGAAGAAATATAGAGAAGAGAAAATGCCCAGAGAGAACTACAGGAAAATGTGTTAATTGCAAGCCATGTGGTATAACATTTGGATGGTCTGGTGCAGGTGCTTTTTCAGATGGGAAGCTTTCATTGAGTCCTGAAGTTGGTGGAAGGATTCTTGAATATTATTCTGAATCAGAAGCAATAGAATTAATAAAATATTGTGATGATATATACCTGAATTTTGGCGCGAATAAAACAATTTATGGTCTTAATAATGAAAAGATAGATAAGATAAAATATGAAGCAAGTAAGCATAATATTCGCCTTATAGAGTGCCCTGTAAGGCATCTAGGTACAGAACTTGCTTATGAAGTATTAAAGAAGATGTATCACCATCTTGTAGATAATACAAATACAGAATTCAATGAACTTACAGATGTAAAAGATATAATTGTTAGTAATGGAAAAGCATCTGGAGTTGTACTAGAAAACGCAGAAGGACAGATGAATGTGGAATGTAGCTATATTGTAGCAGCTCCAGGAAGAGGTGGTGCTGAATGGCTCTCAGCTCAGGCTAAAAGCTTAGGTTTAAAAACTACAAATAATGCGGTTGATATAGGTGTAAGAGTTGAAGTGCCAAATTCTATAATGGACCATCTAACTAAGGATTTATATGAAGCAAAGCTTGTGTATTACTCTGATACATTTGATAATAAGGTTAGGACTTTCTGTATGAATCCAGGAGGTGTTGTATCGCAGGAGCATTATGATGGAGCTATAGCTGTAGTTAATGGGCATAGTTATTCAGAAAAAGAATTAAGAACTGAAAATACAAACTTTGCAATGCTTGTATCAACTACATTTACAGAGCCGTTTAATCAACCAATAGAATATGGAAAATATGTTGCAACACTGGGGAATATGCTTACTGGTGGAGGAATAATGGTGCAGAGACTTGGAGATTTGTTAAATGGTAGAAGGACAGATTATTCAAGATTAAAAAAATCTACTACTATTCCAACATTAAAATCTGCAGTTCCAGGTGATTTAAGTTTTGTACTACCTGAAAGGCACTTAACTTCAATAGTTGAGGCGCTAAAAGCCTTTGATAAAGTTGCTCCAGGACTTTATAGCAAAAACACATTACTTTATGGAGTGGAGGTCAAATTTTATTCAAGTAAATTTGATACTAATAATAAATTTGAAACAAACATAAAAAATTTATATACTATAGGTGATGGTGCAGGTATAACTAGAGGTCTTATGCAGGCATCTGTTACTGGTGTTGTTGTAGCAAGAGATATATCAAGCAAATAAATACTTGATTATACTTAAAATAGGTTACTTAATTAAGAGGAGGAAAATTTTATGTCAGCATTTATTGTATTAGGAGCCCAATGGGGAGACGAAGGAAAAGGAAAGATGACAGACTATCTTGCGGAGAGCGCAGATGTTGTAGTTAGATTTCAAGGTGGAAACAATGCAGGACATACCGTTGAGGTTGGAGATAAGCAATATAAACTTCATTTAATACCCTCAGGTGTGCTTTATGATAACAAATTAAATGTAATAGGTAATGGGGTAGTTGTAGATCCTAAAGCTCTATTCGAGGAAATAGACTATTTAAAAGGAGTAGGAGTAGAAGTAACTCCTGAAAAGTTAATAATAAGTGATAGAGCACAGCTTATAATGCCATATCATAAAATACTTGATGGAATAAAAGAAAAAGCTAGAGGAAAAAAAGATATAGGAACGACTGGAAAAGGAATAGGACCTTGTTACACTGATAAAATGGAGAGAAGTGGTATAAGAATTTGTGACCTTATGCACAAGGAAGTATTTGAAGAAAAACTTAGAGATAACGTTGAAACAAAGAACGATATTATAACAAAAGTTTATGGAGGGGACAGCTTAGATTTTGATGCTATATACAATGAGTATTTAGATTATGCTGAAAGAATTAGACCTTTTGTAAAAGATACATCAGTTGAAGTATTTGATTCTATAAAAGCAAATAAGAAGGTATTATTTGAAGGAGCTCAAGGAACATTACTTGATATAGATTATGGTACTTATCCATACGTAACATCCTCCAATACTATTGCAGGCGGTGTATGTATAGGAGCAGGAATTGGACCAACAGCAATAACTAGTGCAGTAGGAATAGCTAAAGCTTATACAACAAGAGTAGGAAAGGGACCTTTCCCAACAGAACTATTTGATGAAACTGGCGATTGGATAAGAGAAAAAGGTCATGAGTACGGAGTAACTACAGGAAGAGCAAGAAGATGTGGATGGCTTGATTTAGTTATACTTAAAACTACAGCCAGAGTTTCAGGACTTACAAGCTTTGCTGTAACTAAAATAGATACTTTAGCAGGTATGGAAAAGTTAAAGGTATGTGTAGGCTACAAGTTTGATGGAAAAGTTATTGACTACGTTCCAGCAAGCCTTGAAGATTTAGCTAAATGTGAGCCTATATATGAAGAATTCGAAGGTTGGGATGAAAGCATAGAAAATGCTAGAAGTTATAATGAAATTCCAGAAAATGCAAAAACATACTTGAAGAAAATTGAAGAATTTACTGGTACAAAAATATCAATAGTATCAGTTGGACCAAGAAGAGATCAAACTATGGAAGTATCAGATATATAGTTATTTAAATAAAAATGCTGCTGATTTTATTTTTCAGCAGCATTTTTTCCAGCTATAAATCCTGAAGCCCATGCCCAATGTAAGTTAAATCCTCCACAATCTCCATCAACATCTAAAATTTCACCTGCAAAATATAAATTTTTCATTGTTTTTGATTCAAGTGTTCGGGGATTTATGCTGATTGTATCTATCCCACCGGCAGTCACTTGAGAATTTTTAAAAGAGTTAGTATCACATACTGTAAATTTCCATCCCTTAAGTAGCTCAAATATTTTATGTTTTTGTTTCCAGTTCAATTCATAACATAGACTATGTATATTGTCTATATAAGCGTCCTTTAAGATTATAGGAATAATTTTCTTATTTATAAGCCCTATAAAGGAATTGTAAACACTTCTATAACTAAAAGTTCCCCAATGGTTTTCAAGAAAATCTATTAAGTCCTCTTTATTAATATCAGGCATCATATCTAATGTTAAGATAACAGTTTTTTCTCTAGCTAAAGCATGAGAAGCAGTACGACTTAGTTGAAGTATAGGGGGACCGGATATACCATAATCAGTAAACAATATTTCACCAAATTCTTTTCTTTCTGAAACACCGTCTACAAATATTTCAGCAAAGCCATTAAATTTTACTCCAGATAAAGCTTTCAAACTCCTATAATTCAATTTAAGTTGAACCAGTGCTGGTATTGGAGATATGATAGAATGATTTAGGGATTTAGCTAGAGTAAATCCAGAACCGTCAGAACCAGTATTAGGGGCTGATTTACCACCGCAACATAATATAAGCTTATTACATTCATATGTCTCATCCGAATTCGTAAATAGTTTAAAAGACTCAGAAGAAACTCGTATACTAGAAACCTTGCTATTAGTATAAACCGGTATGCTGCGGTCTTCTAAGGCCATTCTAAATATATCAAGCACCGAAGAGGCCTGAAGAGATAACGGATACATTTTACCGTCTTCTAAAGTGGTTAAAGGAAGACCTAATGAATAAAAAAAGTTTATTGTATCCTTTAGTGTAAATTTATCTAAAGTGTACTTGAAAAATTCAGGATTTTGACTATGATAGTTTGAATAAGAGATATTAGTGTTTGTTATATTACATCTACCATTGCCAGTCGTTAATATTTTAGAACCTATTCGGCTATTACCTTCTATTATTGCTACATCTTTACCAGAATCTTTAGCAGCAATTGCAGACATAATACCAGAAGCTCCCCCACCTACTACAATTATTTCATGAAACAATATAAACAACTCCTTGTGATAAAATTATTTTATATTATTTTACCTCAAATATCTGGATTTTGTAATAGAATTTTTATTTATATAATTGGAAATAAGGTAGAACAAGTAGAGGTGTTGGAAGATGATTATATAAAAAGGGAATATGGAAAATAGATTTCTTTTATATTTAATCATATTTTGTATATAATATTTGTATAGGCATAACTTAAAACTTAATTTTGAAAGGAGAAATATTTTGTATGGAAGCTTCAGAATTACTAAATTATAAAAATTGGGTAGTTGTAGGTGATGTATTAAATGAGAGTAAGTATGCACATAAAATATTAAAGGCTTTACAAGAAGCTAATTTCAATGTAGTAGGGGTAGACCCTAGAGATAATACCGGTAAAGCATATAGGGAGTTAAAAGACGTGCCCAATAACATAGATGTTATTGATTTATGTATAAACCCTATGCAGGGATTAAAAGTAATGGAAAATGCCTTAAGTCTTAATATAGATAAAGTACTAATACAACCTGGTGCTGGAAGTAGAGATATATTGAGTTTATGTAAAAATAAAGGTATTATAGCTATAGAAGGATGTGCACTTGTGGAACTTTCAAGGTTGTAGATTTAAGGGGGGATTTATTAATGTTTACTATATATGCGGTATCCGACTCCATAGGAGAAACTGCTGAGCAAGTTGCAAGAGCAACTGCCAGTCAGTTCTGTGATGGAATAAAGGTGCAAAGAGTACCTTATATAAAAAGTTTTGAAGATGTAAATGAGTTTATAAATAAAATAGAGGATAAACAAAATATTATGATTATATCGACAATAATTTTAGTCGATGTTAGAGAGTTTCTAGTTCAAAGAAGTATAGAAACTGGTATACATATAACGAATGTGCTAGGTCCATGTATTAGCGTGGCATCGAAAATTTTGAACAAGCTTCCCGATTATAGACCTGGTGCCATTTGGGAAATAGATTCAGAATACTACAAAAAAATAGAGGCAATGGAATTTGCAATACAATACGATGATAGTAAAGATCATTCTGGTATTAAAAATGCTGATGTAATATTAGTTGGGCTTTCCAGGACATCCAAAACGCCACTATGTATGTATTTAGCGAATAAGGGCATTAAGGCGTTAAATATACCTGTTATGCCGGAAGTGCCAATACCTAATGAGCTATTTGAAATTGATAGAAGAAAAATAATAGGACTTACAATAGATCCAATGCAGCTAATTGAAATAAGAAAGCATAGGATAGATAAGTTTTCAAAGTTATCTACGGAAATACAATACGCTAATGCTGAGAGAGTGTTACAAGAATTAGATTTTGCGGATAAACTTATGAGAAGATTAAGTTGTAAAATTATCGATGTAACTAAAAGAGCTATAGAAGATACAGCTTTAATAATAATGGAACATATAGATTATAAGGGAATAAAACAGTATTAGGAATAAAAGTGTTAATATAAAAATTTTGTCTAAAGCCCTATTTATCGTGGTTTTAGACGAAAACCATAATATAACATAAAAAAAAACAAAAAATATGTTGACACTTTGATAAATATCTTGTATTATAGTCTATGTCAGGTCGCTAAGATAACAGCGACGAAAGATATGGCCTCTTGGTCAAGCGGTCAAGACACCACCCTTTCACGGTGGTAACAGGGGTTCGATTCCCCTAGAGGT
>NZ_JAEEGC010000072.1 GCF_019207025.1 Clostridium thailandense
TAATAAATTAATAATATTTTAATAAAGTTTCAAAACAAAGTCAATTCTTAAAATTTTGATTTTTAACTATATAGAATGATGTATATGTTTAAATTCGGCATTTGAGCATTTAAACTAAGTAATACTTTTATATAATGCAGATTTAGTCTAGTTTTCTACCAAATTAACTATTTGAAAAAATTTCTATACATAATTTTATAGAGAAGCAAAAAAAGAAAAGAGCCCAAAGGGCTCTATTTAAATAGAAATAACAATATACCCATTATAACAACCGCAAATATAGTAAGTGCTACAGTTTCTGCCTTATTTTCTGGTAAATCGTTTTCATTCGTCTCTAATTTTTCAAGTATTTGATCTGTCTTTTTCTCTTCATTGAATTGTTCGTGAGATGTTACGTTAGTCATTTACTACACCTCCCATAGTTAACTTCATAATTATATTTTTTTAATAATGAATGTATATATAGAAGCGTATGTTAAAAGATAGCTATTAATTTTAACTAGAAAATATTATTAATAGAATTTGTTATCTTAATATTATTATATTACTTTTTTTAAATATTGCCAATATTAAATTTACTTAATTTTCTGACTATAATGTATGTTTTAAATAATGATTTCTCATTTATTGAAATTATTATTTAAAATGAAAGTATTAATCTCATAAGCCATGCTATCCTAATTATTAGATTTAATTAATATTTCTCCTGCTTTTACATTTCCAAAGTATCTCCTCCTAATGTATTTCATATTTATTCATCTAAACATGTATGCAAATACCCTATAGACACCCACGACCAACATTTAACTTATACTCCGGCATATGTTAAATATCTGATATGGGTATCTATAAAAAGTCTGAGAAATCTTAACTTTTTAGGATAGCTTAAGTTACCTTTTTTAATTTTTACAAACAACTGAGTTCTCTATTACCTATTTTTATATTACTAAATCAACTTATTGTATATATTCATATCACTTTTCTCCGAAGTTAGTTCACGTATCATAGGAACTATCCTAATAAAATGCTCCGAATTCATATGCTTATTTAAACATTCTTTATCTTCCCACTCCTCGATCACTGCTAAAATGTTAATATTCTTCTCGTCTTGATATAGCTCGTATTTTATACACCCTGTTTCTTTTCTTGTTTCCCGAACTAATTCTTCATATAATTTTATAACTTTTTCAACTTCACCTTCATTTACATTTTTTTTTGCTACAACTTTTATCATTTCCCAAACTTCCTTTCTTCTAATTTAAAACTTTATATATCATTTTTTAAGTTTCATTAATCAATTTCATTCGTTCGCTAATGAACTTTTAGTTCAAAATAATTTTAAAGTATTTTTTCTATATTTAATAAACTCTTATTAATATTATCTTCAAATACATTACGTTCACTATCATTAAAATTTATTAATAATATTTCTATAAATTCAATTTCAATTTGCTCTAACTTTTCTTTTATAAATACAGCTTCTGGAGTTAAACTAATATATACACTTCTCTTATCTTTATAGCAACAACATTTTTTTATCAAACCCTGACTTTCATATTTTGCAATAATATCCGATAAAGATGATTTAGAAATCTCCCAAATATTTGCCACCTCATTAAACAGCAAAGCTGTGCCGTCTTTAGGAAGTATATAAAATAGAGAAATATGATTTCTTAATATCGGTAAGTTTTCTTCCTTTATTCTTTTAGCCATGTATCTATCAGATATGGAACATATTTTATTTATTTTTCCAATAATACATTTACGTTTCATCTTTCAACTCCTATTCCTTAGTAAATACCTTTATATTATTACTCGCAAAATTATATGTCAATTTGAAAATACAGATAAACTTTAATACCCAAGAATAAATTTTTTCTCCAGCTTAAATGGATAATAGGAAAGTTTTGCTTTTCTAAGTCCTTCTATTCCTAGATCCTGTTCTCTATTTATTATTTTAACGTCGCTGAAGCACATATCCACAAAAGTTTTATTAATAAAACTATATACCCCTCTGTAATTCATATCTCCTTTTTCAACATGTATAACTGCCAATTTATCATTAAGCTTCTCTCCTAAAGAAAAAGCCGCTACTTGATCTTCAACATATACCGCTATTCCCTTTAAATTAAATAAATCCATATTTTGAACTAGATCTTTTATAGCGGCAGTTTCATAATAAAGCATTTTATCATTATTGTTATTCTCACAATACCACTTTTCTGCTGCTCTTATTACATCACTAATAACTTTCTCTCCTATAATTTCCTTTACTTCATAACTATATTCTTTAACAAAAGAATTGTAATGATTTTTTTTGCCATGAAGTTTCTTTCCTGAAAGCTTTATTAATTTTTCTGCTTCATATAAATAGTCAAAGTTATCTCTGTCCTCTTTAATGTACATATTTTTATCTTCTATCTGTAAGGCTTTTATTTTTTCTATAAAATCTTCTTCTAAATCCTTAAATATATATTTCATACCATTTTTTATTTTATACTGTGATAAATATTCTAATATCCCCTGCAAATCTTCTTTATAGCCTAGTGGCTGCATAAAATGATAGTTTCCCTCAAAATCCTTTTTCTTTATAATTAATGCATCTTTATATATTGCATACTGAACATCACAGGCATCTTTCCAAATATATAACGTGGTAAATGAATATTCACAGCTTAAAAATTTATAAGGATTTATATACTTTTGAAACAGTTCTTTATCCTTTAATGTAAGCTTTTTAAAATCCATTGTATCTTATTTACCTCCTTTTAAATTAACGCTTTTTAGTAATAAACACAATTTTTATTCGTCCGGGTACGATTAATAATATTATTTATATCTATCTTTGTCAAGGCACATTTTCCTACATATAAAGAATCATAACAGAATAAAGAGAAAAAGCACCCAGTATGGTGCCTTTTCTCATTATTTTTTGTGTTATTTTACTATGCTACAGTTTTACCTTCGTTAATAGCGCTGTGTTTATAACTATATGCATAATATATTACAAATCCTATTAATAACCAAACTACAAATCTAATTTGAGTAATTACTGGAAGTTTAAATATTAATAGTGCACAGAAAGCGATCGAAAGTGCTGGAACTAAAGGTACAAGCGGACATTTAAAGGCTCTAGTTCTATTTGGATCTTTCTTTCTTAGTACTATAACAGCTGCTGAAACTATTATGAATGCTGTTAGTGTTCCTATATTAGTAAGCTCTGCAACAATTCCTATTGGAGTAAATCCAGCGATTACCATACTTACAACACCTACAAGTACTGTACTCTTTATAGGTGTCTTGAATGTTGGATGTACTTCACTAAATACTTTTGGAAGCAATCCATCTCTTGACATTGCAAAGAATACACGAGTTTGGCCATACAGCATAACAATCAACACTGAAGTAAGACCACAAACTGCACCAACTGAAACTAAAGCTGATCCCCAAGTTATTCCAACCTGCTCAAGTGCAAATGCAACTGGAGCTGCTGTTTCTTTAAATTTAAGATATGGAACCATTCCTGTTAAAACTGCAGATACTACAATATATAAGATAGTACAAACAATTAATGAACCTATAATTCCTCTTGGTAAATCTTTTTGAGGATTTTTTACTTCCTCTGCTGCAGTTGAAACCGCATCAAATCCTATATAAGCAAAGAATATTACTGAAGCTCCTGATAAAACACCACTCCAACCATAAGGCATAAATGGCGTCCAATTCGCCACATTAACATGACCTACACCTAATACTATAAACAATAAAACTACTGCAACTTTTATTCCAACAATTATATTATTTAATCTTGCACTCTGCTGTACCCCAATTACAAGTATGCCAGTTATAAGTGCAAGTATAAGAACTGCTGGCAAATTCACAATACCACCTGCATCAGGAGCATTTGCTAAACTCTTTGGTATAACAATTCCTATAGAGGAAAGAAGCTTAACTATATATCCTGACCAACCGATTGCCACAGTTGCAATGGCAAATAAATATTCAAGTATCAAATCCCAACCAATGATCCAAGCCCATATTTCCCCAAGCGCAGTATATCCATAGGTATACGCACTACCCGCTACAGGTACCATTGAAGCGAATTCAGCATAACATAGACCCGCAAAGGCACAAGCTATACCAGATATAATGAAAGATATTACAAGTGCAGGACCAGAATAATTTGCAGCTGCAATTCCTGTAAGTACAAATATTCCAGTACCAATTATTGCCCCAATTCCAAGCATAGTAAGCTCGAAAGCTCCTAATACTTTTTTCAATCCATTCTCACCTTTGGTCTCATTTATGAGATCATCAATAGGCTTTGTTCTAAATATATTTTTCATAAATTGAATTTCCCCCTTTTTTATTTACATGTCAATCGATTGAAAGTAAATGATGCTTAAAAATTTTTAAAATGAATTCATCTATTATGTTACCACCATATATCAAACAATTCAATACCAATTTTATATTTTTTTTAATTTATTTTTGATAATTTTTGTATTTACACCTTGTTATAATATCATTTTATCAATTATATGATTGTAAACGTATTTATATATGCAATTTTGTATCTTACTATAAAATTCAATCAACATATCCTTTTTATACTTTCTACTTACTGATATCTGGCCATTTAAATTCATTATTATATTACTTGTTAATAATTTTTATCATTTTAAATAAAATTCCATCTTTATATAACACAATATTCTAATCATATTATTAATTCTTTCAATTAATTTAATCTTTATAACATAAAAATATAAGCCAGTAATCAGCATAGTCTTGATGATTACTGGCTTATATTTTTTAATTACAAATTTCATAATATTAGAAACAATTAATTTATCTAGCCTTCTATCTTTCTGAATATATTTAATATCTTTTTTAACATCCAAATTTCGTTACAAGGAACATTATATTCCACATCTATATCTATACTTTTCCCCTTTTCCTCTTGGGAAGTCAATACGTTTTTTATACTTATAAAATTTTCCTTGCTTTCCCTTATTTTAGTTTCTCCTCCTACCACACAAAGATAGTTCTGCTTTAAAACGGCATCTATAACTGGCGCAAAATTTCTTATATCCTCCGCAGTAGTTGATATAAGCTCCTTTCTATTCTTTTCTAAATCCGATTGCTTAATTCCTGAGAGATATAAGTCGTCTGCCACTATACCCTCAGCAGCTGGCCCATAGTATTGACTTAGCTGGCTGTATTTATTTTCTTCTTGCCCTACTGCACCTATTATATAATTAGTCATTTGTTTTTCATCAGCACTAAAAGCCTTTAGATATTCGGGAGTTTTATTAAAGGTATCTATAGTTTTCTCAAGATTTGGATCTCTGTAAGACGAAAATACTACCTTTCCATTTTTCACTCCAATATATGCTCCATAAGCTCCATCTCTTTCTCTAATAATTGGAGACAAATATTCTGTATTTAATATATTTTCAAGAACTCTATACTTGCCATTTTCAGTATAACCTGACTTTTTAAGATCTCCCCCCTTATATACATATTGAACTGTTGAAGGAACAATTAAACCTTCATTTATTTTCGAACTACTGAAACTGTATTTATGTTTTTGAAAGTTCTCATTTTTCAAGCTGCCCAAAAAAACTTTTAAGTTATTAGAGAAATTTTTATAATTTTCTTCATTACCAGTAATACTTACGATCATATCTTTTTTATTGAATATAAGCTCTCTAACTTGTTGTAAGTTTTTTATAATCTCATCACTTTTGTTATCAAAATTTTTATCTAAATCGCATAATAATGAATAGAACTCATCATCTTTATATGCATTATATCTTCCCGATTCAGACATATAAGATAACAACTTTTCACTGCCTATTGCACTCCCATTATAGGCTAATTGATGCTCTTTCCTCATTTTTAAGTTGCTTATTATCTCTTTTAAACGTGTCTTATCATTTAAATTACTATTGAATATCGTTTCATTTAAAATATTAAATCCATTATTTAAATTTTCATTTAAAAGCATCAAGGTAACTGTCATCTTAGGATAATATAAATTATTATCCTCATGATTTACTGCACAATCAGGATAAAATGTAATTGATCCAGCATCAATTAAAGTTTTTTCTCTTAATTCATCCTTTGAGTAATTTTTTGTATTTACATTGCCAAATACAGCACTCAAAAGATAGATATAACCTAATTTATCTTGTGGAACAATGCTGCTATCAAAATATAAAGTTGTAAAATCTATGCCATTTGTATATATAGGATGTTCTAGTACTTTGACTCCATCTTCTATTTTTTCTATAGTTTTATATTCTTTAATCTTTGTGCTTATATCCTGTCTAGTAAGGGTTGGTAATGTATTCAACTCTTCCTTTGTAGGTGGTGTATTTTGCCAACTTTTTAAATCCTGAGTATTTTTAACTAACGCATCTAGTTGCTCTTTTGAAAGAGATGCTTTATATGCCTCTAGTTTAGATTTTAACTCTGTTTCTTTCTTCTTTCCGAGTCCTACTGATGGTTTTAATACTACTAAGGATGAATTTTTATTGTCAACTAAATATGTTTTTACCATCTTCTTAAAATATTCAGGCTTAACCTTTTCTCTAATACTTCCAATATCAGAGTCTAAACTTAAATATGCAATAGGATCTCCTCCATGCATCCAACTTCTCATAATAAGCATGTTATAGCTAAGAGCATAATCACCTTTTACCATACGTTTATTTAATTCATAAACTTTATAAATTGAATTTAATAATTTATCTTCAAAACCATTTTGTGCTGCATTGTTTAATGCTTCCTTTACAACTTGTTTAAACTTATCTTTTTGATTTTCGTCAACATTTTGAGCGACTATACTAAAAGTTGGTTGAATGCCAGAAAAATCAAATGTAACATTGACATTTTCCCCAAATCCATTATCCTTTAATGCTTTTTTTATAGGTGACGATGGTGTTCCACCAAGTAAGGTCTGAAGAAAAGTAAAAGCTTCTACTAGATCTTTATTCGCATTTTTATCAATTACATAATTCAAGCTTAAATATGCCTTATTCTTAGTAGATACTCCTTCAGGCAATGAATATTCTACTGTTTTCTCTACACTTTGTGTAAAAGGTTTTTGAGCCAATAACTCAGTGTTCACCTCTTTTTTATCAAAGTTATTTAGGTACTTTTCTCCTATGAACTTCAGTATTTTTTCTATATCCATTTTTCCATATAAATAAAAATAACTATTAGCAGGTTTATAATTTTCCTTATAAGTTTTTACAAGCTCCTCATAAGTTAAACCTGGAATTTCATCAGGAATACCACCAGATTCATACTTATATGAAGTATCTGGAAAAAGCGATTGATTTACAGCCCTATTTAGCACCCAGTCAGGTGAAGAATAGTTTCCTTTCATCTCATTATACACTACACCATTATATGTTAATTCATCCTTAGATGAATTCAATTCATATCTTATACCCTCTTGTTCAAAAATCCTTTTATCCTTTAGGACATTAGGATAAAAAACCGCATCTAAATATACACTCATTAAATTTTGAAAATCTTTATCATTTTTGCTAGCCACAGGATACATTGTCATGTCACTTGTGGTAATAGCATTTAAATATGTACTTAAGGATTGTTTAGACATTTCGTTTAAAACATCCTTGACAGGATAATTTTTCGATCCATAAAGTACGCAATGTTCTATTATATGGTTGACTCCTTTGTTATCCTTTGTAGGAGTTCTAAAATTGACGCACATCATTTTATTATCGTTGTTATTCTGTAAGTAAACAAGATGTGCTCCACTTTTTTCATGTTCATAAATACATGCATCTGATTTTAAATCTTCTACCCAATTTTTAGATACTAATCGAAATCCTCCTAAAGTACTATTAATACTACTCATTACCTTCATATTTAAACTATCCGCTCTCACACTGCTTGTTAAATCTATCATAAGCATCTGAGAAGAAATTACTGTTACTACTGACAATGCTATTATAGACTTTAATCTTTTATTCATGACAAATCAATCCCCCCTTGTAAAAAACCGGAATAATCATACTCATATGTTGTATTTATTTCTTGAATTTTAAAATACAATGTTGCTAAACTATACATTTTTTTTGAACTCAATCTTCTTGTTGAAGACTTAAATAAGACGAGAAGTATTTATGAATATATAGATAGTTTTACCGTAAAAGAAAATTCATATTCGATCCATTAAATTAGAATACCAAAAAAGAACAGAAACCAAATTGCCTATGATATTAAATCACACAACCTGGCTTCTACTCTTTTACAAAAATATATTTTTAAAGCTCTATTTCAAAAGAATTTTATCTATTATCCCATAAGACACAGCTTCTTCAGCAGACATGAAATAGTCTCTTTCCATATCTCTTTCTATTTTTTCAATAGGATTGCCTGTTTTTTCACTATATATTTTATTCAGCTTTTCCTTGGTTCTAAGGAGCCAATCCGCATGAATTTTTATATCTGTCGCTTGACCCTTAAAACCACCATATACTGATGGTTGATGTATGAGAATCTCACTGTTTGGAAGAGCAAATCTTTTTCCTTTAGCACCTGCTGCCAGTAAGAATGATCCCATACTTGCAGCCATACCAACACATATGGTAGATACGTCTGGCTTTACATGCTGCATTGTATCGTATATTGCCATCCCAGAAGTAATTGAACCACCAGGGCTATTTATATAAAAATTAATATCTAATTCTGGGTTTTCAGCTTCAAGAAACAATAATTGTGCTATAATTACACTTGCTGTAGCATCAGTTACTTGATCATTTAACATAATTATTCTATCTTTAAGCAATCTAGAATAAATGTCATAAGAACGTTCTCCTGAATTTGTTTGTTCAACAACTATAGGTACATAACTCATAAAATCACTCCTTTTAAATACAAACCTTAAGCAGCCATTGAAAGTTGGCTTGCAGATTTATTTATTGAATTCATTACACTTTCATTGAGTCTAGTTCTTCTAAACTCCTTTGGAGGTATTCCATAAAGTTTTTTAAAAGCCTTCGTAAAAGCTTCCTGAGAGCTAAACTGATATTTCAAAGCTATATCTATAATCTTATCTTCTGAACAAATTAACTGATTTGCAGCTTCTATGAGCCTTCTCTTTCTTATATATTCAGCTACAGGCTCACCAACAACAGCGTGAAAAACTCTGTGGAAATGATACTTTGACAAAAAAACCTTATCTGCAAGTTCCTTAAGCTCTATTTTTTTACTTAGATTATTTTCAATATATTCAATGGACTTCTTAATACAATAATCATAATTCATATCAGAATACCTACCTTATTTAACTTTTTTCTTTATTATATCTTAACTTTCCATGTAAATCCTGTCTTTTCTTGCTAATCTACAATTAAACAATTTAAAATAGCACAGCCAAACTATAATTTCAACTATAGTTTGGCTGTTATATTATTGTACCCTTATAAACTCTTCCTTTATTTGCTTTAAAAGCTTATTATCAATAATTACATCATATCCAGTTAAAGCCATGGCTGCTGCTCCTTGTATTAGTGCTTCACGCCCATTTTCCGTAACGGTATTATATGCAAATTCTTTAGTATGTCCTGCAACATTAGGACATCCAATGCCAATGTAAGGATGTATAGCTGGTACTACTTTGCTTACATTTCCCATATCTGCCGATCCATACTCAGCCTTTGCAGGTAATATGTCCTTTACTCCTATATATCTTAGATTTTCAGCAAATGCTTCTGATAAGATACCATTAGTATTCATATTATCATAAGAAATTTCATAGTTACTTATTTCAAGAGAAGCACCAGTCATAAGCTCTGCTCCTTTTGCGATGTTCTTAATCTTCTCTACTATTAGGTCCAGTTTTTTTCTAGTACTTGATCTAACATAGAATTGAGCTATTGCTTTGTCCGGAACAATATTCGCAGCTACTCCACCTTCTTTTATTATTCCATGTATTCTTGTATCTGATGGTACATGTTGTCTCAATGCATTTATACCATTGAAAGTAAGTATTACCGCATCTAATGCATTAATCCCTTCCTCTGGAGATGAAGCTGCATGACTAGCTTTTCCGGTAAAATCGAACTGTATTGCATCCATAGCAAGAGATGATCCACTTTCATAAGTGCTCCCTTCTGGGTGTACCATCATAGCTACATCAATACCATCAAACTCTCCTTTATCTACTAAGTCTACCTTTGCTCCGTCTGTTTCTTCTGCTGGTGTACCCAATACAGTAATTTGTCCGCCTAGACAGTTAAGCACTTTACTTAAAGCTACAGCCGCTCCAACTCCCATAGTTCCGATCATATTGTGTCCACAGCCATGTCCTATCTGAGGCAATGCATCATATTCACAAATAAAAGCTATATTAGGACCCTCTTTGCCGCTTTTATAACTTGCCTTAAAAGCTGTAGGCTTATTTACAATTCCAATTTCAACTTTAAAACTATTGTTTCTTAAAAAATCAGTCAATTTTTCTACAGCTTTAAACTCCCGGTTTCCAAGTTCTGGGTTTTTATAGATATACTCACTTATATTCCAAAGTTCTTCTTTCATCTTTTCTAACTCTTTTAAGATTGTTTCCTTCATCTTTACTTTTAGTAAGTAAGGCATTATTGTTACCTACTAAAATACTCACTTCCTTTCTATGTAATGTATGTATAGCACCTAAATGATTTATAATGTTAATGTTAATATTATTACTTTCTTTTGGCTGTAACTATATTCTACCATATGCAAGCAATTTTCTATACTCTAAAAATACCTGGCATACCTTAGGTAAACCAGGCTATTATTAGATTTTAAAAGTGTTGATATTTTTCATAGCATCCTTTGTAAGTTTAGCAAGAGTATTTGAAGATTCTGCTACTTCTAATGAAAAGGCATTCAACTCCTGAGAAGTTGCAGAAATTTCTTCTGCTGAAGAAGAAAATTCCTGTGATATTGACGTCGTATTTTCCACATGTGTTATAATTCCATTTTTTATTTCATTTATGCTAGATGATTGTGAGTAAACTGCATTTACCTTTGGCATTATTCCTCCTATAGAATCAATGATATTTTGAAAAGAACTTATAGAATTTTCTATAGAAGTAACCTGTTTATCAAGCTCTTTATTAACTTTACTTGAGGTATATGTCACATCACTCGTTTCTTTGGATATATCAAATATTAACTTATTTATGTTAATTGATGATACCTTAGATTGTTCTGATAAATTACGTATTTCTTCTGCAACTACTGAAAAACCTCTTCCAGCCTCACCAGCTCTAGCTGCTTCAATAGATGCATTTAAAGCTAGTAAATTTGTCTGTTCAGCTATGCTTTTTATCACATCAGTAATTTCGTCTATCTTTCCTACATTACTATTTAAAGATACTATTTTGCTGCTTACATCATTAAATGTATTTTTTATATTTTCTATTGAATCTACTAGTATTTTCAAAAACTCATTGCTGTTCTCAGCCATTTGATTTATAAATATTGTGTTTCCTTCTACATCTTTAATTGAAGCGGTTATGCTCTCAATTTGATTTCCAAAGTTACCTAGAGAAGAGGTTATATTCATTAAATCTTCTGATTGTTGCGCTGCACTCACAGAAACACTATTAACTGCTTCAGCTACTTCCTCTGAGGAATGTAACATTTTATTTGATACATTTGATAATGCATGGGATTGCTCATCAATTGTAGATGAATTGGATTGAATAACCGTAATAACTTCTCTAATTTCATTTACAGTCTTAGCTAAATGCTTTTTCATAACTCCAAATTCATTTTTTTGATCTACATCAATTTGTATGGTTAGGTCTTTATTTGCAACGCAATCTAAATTCTTACTCATGTCCTTAATTGACCTTCTTATTATAGTTATTACAAAAGAAGATATAATAACCATGAGTACTAAAAAACCTAAAAGCAGCAATATAAAAAATAATAAAATATTCTTATAAAGCTTCTCATTATTTTTATTTATATCAGAAGCAGACATTTTATCTTTATCTGCTAAGATGGTTAAGTTTGTATATAAGCTAGTACCATCTGCTTCAAAATCATTGAATGCATTTCTATCTACTTGTTCACCTTTCTTTAAAGCTTCTGATATATCTTTCCACTTTTTCATATAAGTTTCGTATTGTATGCTAATGCTATTGATTCTTGCCTTTTGATCATCAGTTAACTTTTGTGTTTTATAGGTTGAAAAAAGCATTTGTATATCTTCATCTGTTTTCTTTATTTCTGCATCATTTAGTGAGTTATTCTTTATAGTTGACAATGTAGCATAAAGCCTTATGGTCAACAGTCCTTCTTTGATAGAATTCAATTGGGTTATTGGCAGCAATTTATTTTCATATACATAAATAGAATCAAGATTTATTTTTTTCATTCCATAGCTTCCCAAAAAACCTATAGACATGATTGATATTAATGATAAACCTACAATAATTACTATACTATTTACTATCTTTACATCTCTAAACCAATTTCTTTTTCTACTTTCTTTTTCTTTAATTTTCTTTAACTTGGATATATTCTTTGTCCCCTTTAGTTTTTCGAATAAATTCATAACTCTTCCCCCCTCCGTTATTACATTTTGCAATTATTATTTTACATTATATCATTATATGCGAAAATAATATATGAATTCGTTAAAAAAATATATATTTTTTTAACGAATTCATATTGGGTGAAATTAACAAAAATTGCACTTGCAAAATATTATAACATTAAATAGCCGTATTAACTTTACTTAATTAATACAGCTAAACTAGATAGAGAGATTATTTATAATTTTAAACTTCTCTATTTTTTTATTTTAACAAGCATATAAAAGTCAAATCCTTTAGCATTAGTACCTTCACTTCTATTGCCAAAAATATTTGAAAATATAAATTTAACCTTAACTTTTTCATTCTCTTCAATTAAAGTCATTTCTTCAGAAGACAGTGAATTTCCTTTTGAAGATACACCATATTTATCTATAAGGTTTTGAACAAAAGAATTTAAATTTTTAGTGTAAATTTCATTTCCCTTGTAAATTATCTTTATAATAGATGTATCATAATTATATGAGGCAATTAAATAAGAACTTGACATATTCGAATCATTGCTAAGATTTTTCACATCAAAAAAATAATCATATCCTGTTATATCGATATATTTTTTTGAATCATTTCTTACAAAGTTAAATTGCTCCATTGGTGATCCATAATTTTCAAGCATAAAAGGAAATCCAAACACACTGCTCATGTCATCTAACTTAAATCCTTTAGGAATGTGCTTAACATCATTAAGACTATGATTTTTTTCAAAATAGTCAAGTATATTGCTAATTTCATACTTATCGTTTTGAGAAACATTAGGTTTACTTTGTATTTTATCATCTTTAATCATTTCATTTTTTATGAGAATTTTTTCAAATCTACTATTCTGACTCATTTTTGAAATTTCATAGCTGCTCTGTGGTCCAAATACAGAAATCAGAATAACTATAGAGAGTGTAGTAGGAATTATTATATTTTCAGGCCTTTTAGTAAATGATAAATAAATCATTATAAAAAATAACCATATACCTAATATAGCGACAAAATATCTTCTTTCTGTAACTCCATAAGCATTTATTCTTATTCCTATAGAAATAAACATCATTATTATAGGAGGAAGGATAATCTTTGGTGAAAGTTTCAAAAAAATACTTGACCATGAATTTTCACTCTTAATAGGAGTAATAAAAAACAATACTATTGTAACTATAATTGAATACCATAAAACCAGATGTGAAACTATACCAACTGGCCATTGGGCTGTTACTGCTATTTTCCCAAAATAAATATATAGTATTATTGTATACGTTGTCAAAAGGGGCATTATAATATATAAAATCAATATTCTTAAAAGTTTAGGATAAGATTTTGTAATTATCTTCTCATTGTTATCTGGTATTTGCGAAAGAAAATATAATAAGAAAAATATAAATATTACAAAAAGCCAGGTATAATAATATATTTTTCCTAGAATTCTTATTCCAAGTAACTTATCAATTGTAAATAAAATTGCAGATAACCCAGAGTATAATACAATAGAATAGATCATAGTCACAAAAAAGCTTGTAAATACAACTATTATATACATTTCAAATTGCTCTCTTTTTAAGAGGTAAGGTATAAAAAGAAATGCTAAGTATAATGAAGCACTTACAGCAATATATCTTGTAATGGGCAGCATATCCATGGTTTTCAAAAATAAAAAGTAATAAACAATCAAAAGCAAAATACCACTTAGATAATAAATTATGGTTTTATAAATATTTCTTTCATCTATTTTTTCAAGACAAAGCTTTATGCAAAGTGAAACCGGAATACCTAAGGCAAATATCATAGCTACTCTTTTTAATAGATTATCTTTAGATACTGTTTCAGATATTAGTATAAGTACTAAAGCGGTAGAAGCTGAGAAAGCTATAGTCAAAGGAAATCTTTTAATACTTAAATAAAATCCACTTAAGATTTTTTTCATGTACAGTGCAATTTTCATAAAATCACCTCATAGATTTATTATTAAATGTAAATATTTCCATATATTTATTGTAGTATATCCTGTTTTTTATAAAAATAATAAGTTCCTCTTTCGCCTAAAAGTGCTCTCAAATTCCAAATAATTGATTTTTTAAAAATTTATAATAACTTAACAGAAATGAATGCAAAATATCTCGAAAAACATTTTTATAACGAAAAAACTTCTAAAAATAAAAAAATAGATAAACTTGTGTTTATACAAAATTTATCTACTTTTTATTAAACTCCCATCAGATTCATACAGAATTCTGAAAATCTAATATAGCTTTTCAAAAGAATCTATTTATTTGTTTTAATTACTGTCATACCGCCCATATATGGTTGTAATACAGTTGGAATATTTATAGAACCATCTGCATTTAAGTTGTTCTCTAAGAAAGCGATTAACATTCTTGGAGGGGCAACAACTGTATTATTTAATGTATGTGCAAAATATTTACCATCTTTACCATCAACACGAATTTTTAATCTACGTGCTTGAGCATCACCTAAATTTGAACAACTTCCTACTTCAAAGTATTTTTTCTGTCTAGGAGACCAAGCTTCTACGTCTACTGATTTTACTTTTAAATCTGCTAAGTCACCTGAACAGCACTCCAAAGTTCTTACTGGTATATCTAAAGAACGGAATAAATCTACTGTATTTTGCCATAGCTTTTCATACCACATCATACTGTCTTCTGGCTCACATACAACAATCATTTCTTGTTTTTCAAATTGGTGAATTCTGTATACTCCTCTTTCCTCTATACCATGAGCTCCTTTTTCTTTTCTAAAACAAGGAGAGTAACTAGTAAGTGTGTGTGGTAAAGATTCTTTTGGTAGTATTGTATCAATAAACTTACCAATCATAGAATGTTCACTAGTTCCGATTAAGTATAAATCTTCACCTTCTATTTTATACATCATAGCATCCATTTCAGCAAAGCTCATAACACCAGTTACAACTTCGCTACGAATCATAAAAGGTGGAATACAATATGTAAAACCGCGGTTTATCATAAAATCTCTAGCGTAAGAAATTACTGCTGAATGAAGTCTAGCAATATCTCCCATTAGGTAGTAGAAACCGTTTCCAGCAACCTTTCTAGCACTATCTAAATCAATACCATTAAATCTTTCCATAATATCAGTATGATATGGAACTTCAAAATCAGGTACAACTGGTTCTCCAAAACGTTCAACTTCCACATTTTCACTATCATCTTTACCAATTGGAACACTTGGATCAATTATATTTGGAATAGTCATCATAATCTTTTTTATTCTTTTTTCAAGTTCATCTTCTTTTGCTTCCAATTGAGCTAAACGTTCTGAATCTGCAGTAACTTGTTTCTTCATTTCTTCTGCTTCTTCTTTTTTACCTTGACCCATTAATGCGCCAATTTGTTTTGAAACCTTGTTTCTTCCAGCTCTTAAAGCATCTGCTTCCTGTTTTGCATTTCTAAGGTCAGCATCTAAAGCGATTACCTCATCTACTAAACCAAGTTTATCATCCTGAAACTTCTTCTTAATATTCTCCTTAACTATTTCTGGATTCTCTCTTACAAATTTTAAATCTAACATATTTTTTCCTCCTAACAAGTTGTAAATAATATTTGTGTCTTTAAAGCTATTAAGATTAAAAAAACTCCCATCCCATATATAAATGGGACGGAAGTAATCCGCGTTGCCACCCAAATTGCCGTTCCCTAATAAGAACCAGCCACTCAACAGTAGTAATATAAAGGATACTAACCTTTCGATTTATCACCGATAGCTCCAAAAGTGGAAAGATTTAACCTTTCACCGATTCACACCACCCATCGGCTCTCTGAAGAAATTCATAAATCGTAGCTTTTATCAACACTAATTTTTTATATTCTATATTATATGTCAATTATACATAATTTTATACCAATTTACAAGTAAATATTTAGCTTATATTTTTTTGCCAACTATAAAATCTTAAAATTGTCAAATGCCCATATTTTAGTTCCATTGCTTGCAAATCATTACATAACAGTTTCAAGGAATATGTTTGCTTCCAATCTCCTTTAATTCACTAAAAACTTCTTTTAAGATTTATATCTAACTCCAACATAAAATTCCCCTACCTTCCTTACACTATACTGAATGGTAACTCAAGCCATTCATTTTCCCAATAACAAAATAATAACACTTAAAGTGCACTTTAAGTCAAAGGTCTCCATCTATCCAATTTCTACTTTTTACTCCTTTACCCAATATCTATTACAATCATTCGTTCTTTCAATAAACCCATATTCTATCAAAGCTCTTCTTATACTTGCATAATCCTGATATATTCTTTTTAAAATTCTGTTAATTTCTTTTTCTGAATAAGTCTTTCCTTTAGAAAAATTATTGCATATCTCTTCTAATACAATAATTTTTTTCTTTTCTTTAGAAGGATAAATTTTTAATGCACCAGTATCATCCATATATGTTTTTATAGTATCTTCTTTTTCCTTATCTGTAATATTATATCTATCATCTAAATTAGTTGCTGTTTTATGAGGGTCACATATAACCTCTTCTTCTAGCTTATTAATCTTTTTCTTTGTACTATTTGTTAACAAATCCATTATAACTAAAAATAATTTAGACTGTTTCTCCTTTTCTCTTAGCTTATATCGATGATTTCTTATAGTTGATTGAGCAACTCCAAGCTTTTGTGCAACTTCTTTATCTGATAATCCTTGTGATATCAGAGCTATCAGTTCTCTTTGCACATCTGATACTCCTATAAAAGCTGAGTTCATCCCCAATAAGTACTCAAGCATAGATCCGTGGCTTTCTCCTATGTGAATCTCTGCTGCTTTTTTAGCATCGTATAATTCTGATTGTATTTCATATATACGCCCTTTTTCAAATACTTCTTCACAAATTATACACTTATACTCCTCTTCCCTTTCTGTAAATCCCTTTTTTACTTCATCCATCGTTGCATTCCAGAATGATTCATTTGATTTTGTATCCATAAAATCAACTTCCTTTCAATTGTTAATATAATTACCCTACTATTATATCATAATATACATAAAATTAATTTTTGTCTATATATAAATAAACATTTTTGTTTTATGTTTATAAATTTGACATTTTACAATCTATCTACTTATATTTTATCTTGCATTTTCAAACTTACTTTAAGTTTTTCATATTTATTGAAACTAAATAAGCTATAAGATATAATAAATATATAATTTACCAAGTGCGGAGGTAAAAGATGCTCTTTGATATAATATTTTACATCGTACCGATCTTTATCTTTATTATTTCTATAACCATTATTATTAAAGGAATTAGTCAGTGGAAATATAATAACAGTCAACCAACTTTAATGGTCTCAGCAAAATTAATCTCTAAACGCGCCAATGTTTCAACAACAATGCACAATCACCCCGATGGAGTTGGAACACATTTTGATTCTTCAACAAGCTATTATTTAACCTTTGAAGTTGAAGGCGGCAGCCGATTGGAATTTCATGTAGGCGGCCATGAATTCGGGTTGTTAGTTGAAGGAGATACTGGAAAACTAAAATTTCAGGGTACAAGATATCTTGGTTTTGACCGTCAATAGAAACTCAATAAAAAAATGCGTCTCAAGTTATATATTTGATGACGCATTTTTTAGTTCATAAACATAGGATGGCTGTCACAGAGTGCGCGGGAATAAAAAACGGGTAGTCATCGGATAAAATGTTGTAGTTTGCTATGATTATATACAAAATGATAGCATCATCTTACAAAAGGACTTACTTTATTGTAATTGTCCTTTTTATTTTTAAATTTTTACTCAATACATATTTAAATAAATTAATATAATAATAAATTATTTTTAATTTATTATATTTAATTTTTAATTTTTTTAATTTTAATATTGAATTATTGAATTATTAGTAGTATATTATAAATATACAAAGGAGAGTGATAGTTTGGCATACAAAGTTGTTAGTAAATGCCCAGTTTGTTCCTCCAAACTTTTCATTTCAAAATTAAAATGTTCTAAATGTAGTACTGTAATTGAAAATGATTTTGAAATGTCAAAGTTTGAGTATCTCTCAGGGGATCAATTAAGATTTGTAGAAGTCTTTTTAAAAAACAGAGGAAACATAAAAGATGTTGAAAAAGAACTTGGCATATCGTACCCTACAGTTCGTGCAAAATTAGATGAGGTTATAGGTGCTCTTGGATATAAAATATCAAAGGAACCGTCAATAGACAAAAAGAAAATAGTTGATATGTTAGATAATGGAGAAATAACCCCAGACCAAGCCATTAAGATGTTAAATGAATAATTTATTAAAGGAGAGTTTAAAATGAATGAAGAAATATCAAAAATATTAAAAATGGTACAGGAGGGTAAAATAACTTCTGAAAAAGCTGAGGAACTTATTGAAGCACTTAATAATAAAACTACTGTTGTTACAACTTTGGGTAACACCTCAAATGACGATGACATTCTAAATAAAATGCTAAAAATAAAAGTTATTTCTCACGACGGTGACAATGTGAATGTAAATCTTCCAGTTAAATTTATAAAGACCGTACTCAAAACTCTTGGAAAGATCCCAATGACTGATAACATAAAGGGAATGGAACACCTTGATTTAAATCTTATTTCTGATGCAATAGACAATGGTCTTTCAGGAAAGATCGTAGATGTAAAAAGCGGCAATGGTGATCTAGTAGAAGTTAGTATAGAGTAAAGAGGCCTCCCTATGAGAGTATATGTTAAAACAAATAAAATGGCATTTATAATACCCTTACCTAATGCACTTTTAAAGCTTGGAGTTTCACTTATAAGAACTCCATTCATACAAAAATATATACCTGAAAAAGATAAAAAATATATAAACATTATTAATTTTAAAGAGCTTTCAAATTGTATTGATATTTTAAAGGAATACAAAGGCCTAAAAATTGTAGATGTTCACTCAAAAGATGGAAATCATGTAACTATAACTTTATAGGTGAAACGTCAATTTTTATCTGTAAGGATAAAAAAACAAAATTTTAAAAAACTTATTATTTTATATGTATGAATAGTGTTTTCTCTTCCTCTTTATATAAGTTTTCCCAGAACTTATATAAAGAGGAAACACTTAATTAAAGTTAGGTCCTAAAGAGGCGTAAATAATGCTATTTCTATGATTATAGTCCTGTATCTCAGAGGTATAATCTATGGACTACTGGAATAAAAACAGTATTTTATGTAGATACTATCAGCAGTATTTTCACTTCTTATAAACTATAAAAACTCAAATGTTTTCATTTTAAAAACAGTCTCAAATTTGAATAATCATCTTATTATTTCTCTGAAACTAAACAATATTTGAAGTAACATTATTATCTTTTCAAGTATTTTGTCTATTTCCTTAATATAACTACATTCCAACATGAATCCAATTCTGCTAAAGCCACTTCATTCTTATATTCTTTAACACCTTGTTTTTTGAGTTCTCCTAAAAGCCAAGATTCGCTTTTTTCTATGTGTTTTAAATTTACATAATCTATGCTACCATCAATAATTAGCGGTAAAGTAATGGGGTTATTTGCTGCTTGTATATTTAGATCTTTTAATGTAACAGGCTTATTTTCAGCCTTCGGAAAAACGGATAAGTTTCCTTGTGGCTCAAAAAATGCAGTTTCCACATCTGAGACCTTGTCATACCCTTGTTGCCTTAGGAGCCCCTCCAGCTGATTCAAACTAAAATTTAATCTTTTGAGAACTTCCATATTAATTTGCCCATTCTCTATGACTTTAGTTGCTGTATGCTCAAAAAATGCAGTGAATTTATTCACAATGGCTAATCGAGCTGCAACAGCTATTAGAATCACTAAAAATCCAATACCATAAACTGATTTTATAACCACTTTATCTACTAATGGCTCAGATGCCACATTAGCCAGTATCATTAATCCTGCAATTTCATAAGCGGTCATTTCCGCCATCGCCTTTTTTGTCATTATTCTTGTTGCCAAATAAGTAAAAAAATATACTAAAAACACTCTTATGGAATAACTTACAATTATAAACATTAAAGCCTCCAAAAAAATTTTAACATTTTACCCAATGCTCAAGTTCCTATTTATGGTCCAGAGAAAGGTTTTATAACCAGATTTATTGTTTCTCTTAATGCACCTATATACTCTAAAGCACTGTCTTGTTTATATTTTACGGTTATTTCTAACTGTCCAATTGTATGTTCAAAAACCGTTAACGCCTCTGTAGCATTGTTCATCTGAATAAACATTCTATTTTTCATAAAATTATCTTTTAACTTCGCAGTATACTCGCTTGCTTGAGTCCAATTATTCATTTCAATACTTTCTTCAATTGTATTCAACTGATTCTTCATTGAATTTAGTGGTAAAATGCGTTGAAAGACCATCCACATCACAACAAATGCAAGAATCCAAGTAAGTGCTATCTTGTACCTTACTTCATATCTGTCAAACATTTTTTACACCTCTGATAAATTTAATTTTGCCTAGCATAGTTTACTAAATCACTACTTTTCCTTATTGTTTATTATCACAAATTTAAAGCCAATTATGCTTTTAAAAAACAAAGTTATTGATTTTCTTTTAGTATTTATGATTACTTTTATCTTTAATTTACATAATATTATATTTGTTAACAGTAATTCAAAAATATAAGAGGTCATTGCAACCCCTTAAAAAAATAAGTAAAACACTTTTATATTAATTTAACTACGATTCAAAATCTTTAAAAAAGCACTAACAATCTTTGGGTCAAAATAAATACCTGAATGATTTCTGATAAAATCTATAACTTCATTTTTCGAAACAATTTCGTATTTGTTAATCATTGAATCATAGGTGTCTAAAACTGAAATAATACGTGAGTTCAAAGATATGTTTTCTTCCTTAAGTCCTTGAGGATATCCACTGCCATCCCACATTTCATGATGACTTAAAATATCTATTGCAATAGGTGCTATATCTGGTAAGGCATTAGCTATTCTATAGCCTATTTCACAATGACTTTTAAATATATTTTCCTCTTCTAGTGTAAGATCTGGATTTTTTTCGATTATATAATCGGGGATAGCTGTAATCCCTATATCATGAAGCAATGCTAAAAGCTTTAAGTTATCAATCTGTTTAATAGTAAGTCTAAGTTCTTTCCCCATTTCACTGCATAACTCTTTAAGTCTGTTACTATGAGCCTCAGTTCCAAGCGAGCGTTCATGTAAAATCTTAACCAAGGTAGATATTATTGAATTTCTAATACTTTTGCTCTCTGTTAATTTATTATTATACATTCTATCTTCGGCAATTTTGTAGATATTCATAATATCTTGACCCATATGCTCCTTTACAGAATAACCAAATGATATGCTAGGCTTTATAGGATATTTTTTAGCATTAGAGCATTTATCTTTAATTCTATCTATAATATTTTCAGCTTCTGAAATATTTGTTTTAGGCAGTAAAATGAGAAACTCATCTCCACCAATTCTTGCTGCTATTTCATCTTCCCTACATTCATCTTTTATTATATCAGCTATTTTTTTCAGTAATACATCTCCTGCTTCATGTCCAAAGGCATCATTTGTAAGCTTTAAGCCATTTACATCCCCCATAATGAGCGCAATAGGAAGATTTCTCTCTGCATCTATTCTTCTCATGTTCTCTTCGGAATATCTCCTATTATATAATCCTGTTAGCTTATCATGATAGCTAAGATAAATTATTTCCTCTTTTCTTATCATAAGATCAATCGCATTTTTAACTTTTAAGGGTAATGATATTTTCATTGCTTCTTCACTAAGAGGTTTTGAAAAATAATCATAAGCACCAAGACTCAAAGCCTTCTCAATGGCCTGCTTATCTGATGTACCAGTACACACAATTACAGGTATATCCATCAAATTAACATCTTCCTTCATTTCGTTCAAAATTTCAAATCCATTCTTTTCTGGCATGATTATATCAAGAATGCATACATGTATATTGTTTGACAAAAGCTTGTCCGAAATATCCAGTCCATTATCAGCTTCAAATATATTTGCACTTTGGAGTCTTTTTCTAATAATTTCACCAATCATTTTTCTTTCAATAGGAGAATCATCAATAATCATTATATTTCCTATCATAAACTAGCCCTCCTTATTTCTCTAGATAGTTATATAACAGCTTCTCCATTTTATCTATTATAGAAATTAACAAATGAATATCACCATTTTTCACTGCTTCTTCAGCTAACAATGCATTCTTAGCTATATCATTAGCCCTTACATTCCCTGCTGAACCTTTTAATTGATGCAAAAAATTACCAATTTCAATCAAATCATTATTTCCTATATCTTCTTTAATCTTAGCTAAAAGTTTTTTTGCCTGTCTACAGAAATCTTCCAATAATTCCTCACAGAATTCTTTTTCCAATCCAGATTGCTCCATTAAGTCAACTGCAACTTCGGAAAAACAGGAACTTTTAGTTTTTTCTTTATTTTCATCCTCAAGCACCTTACTATACTTTTGGATCATATTTAAAACCTGATCTAAATTAAATGGTTTGCTCAAATAATCGTCCATACCAGCTTCTAAGCACTTATTATCGTCACCTTTCATAGAGTATGCAGTCATAGCTACAACAGGAGTATGTTTTTTATCTCCCTCCGCAGCACGTATCTTTCTTGTTGCCTCATAACCATCCATAACTGGCATTTGACAATCCATAAATATAATATCGTATGCTTTAGATTCACAAGCTTTTAAGGCCTCTGATCCGTTAATAGCAATATCGCAAGTAAATCCTTTCATTTTTATAAGTGTAACAAAAAATTTTATATTTATATCATTATCTTCAACTAATAGTATCTTTAATTTATTATTATGTTTAGCTTCTTCTGCAATATGCTTAGTAATAAACGCATGCCCCTGTTCTTCTTTTAAATTTTTATCTGCAATAACCATCGCCACACAATCAAGCAGATCACTCCGTTTATAAGGCTTTGAAATATATCCTGAAAACTCTTTTTCTTTTGCCTGTTTTGCTTCTGAATTAGTAGTTACTGACGTTAAAAGTATAAGTGGAATATCCTTTAAAGAATTCATTTTCTTTATTGCTGCCGCTAACTCAAACCCAGACATTCCTATCATTTTATAATCAACTAAAATCGCATTGTATGAATTTTGGTAATTTTCAAACTTATTCAAAACCTCCGCTGGACTTTCTGCTTCATCTACTACTCCTCCAACTTCTTCAAGGTATACTTTTGCTATATAACGATTCATTTTATAATCATCTATAACTAGTATTTTTTTACCATTGATGATAGAATAATCAGGAATATTTGGAATTACTGAATCTCTTGACTTATCCAATGTTAAATTAAAGGTAAAAGTTGTTCCTATGTCTTTTTCGCTTATAAGACTTATTGATCCACCCATCATTTCAACCAAGCGCTTGCATATTACGAGTCCCAGTCCAGTTCCACCATACTTTCGTGTAGAAGAAGAATCAGCCTGGTTAAAGGGTTTGAAAAGTTTGTTAATTTCCGCCTTTGTCATACCTATTCCAGTATCCTTTATTTCAAAAGAAATTTCAACATCTTTATCGGTTTCTTTTACCATTGAAGCTTCTATAAACACCTCACCTTTATCAGTAAACTTTACTGCATTACTGACTAAATTGCTTATAACTTGCCTTAATTTTGTAGGATCGCCTATAACAAAGTTTGGTATAGCTGAGCTGATAAGCATATTTAGTTCAAGTCCTTTTTCCCTTGCCTTAGCATCATATAGGAATATAGTCGTCTCAACTGCCGAACGTATATCAAAAGGAATATATTCGTTTTCCATCCTTCCAGCTTCAATTTTTGAAATATCAAGTATATCATTAATAACCGAAAGTAATGTATCTGTGGAAATTTTTATTGTCTGAACATAATCTTTTTGATAGCTATCTAATTCCGTGTTTTCAAGAAGATGTAAAAAGCCAACAATTCCATTCATAGGCGTTCTTATTTCATGACTCATATTGGCCAAAAATTGGCTCTTCGCCATATTTGCCTCTTCTGCTGCTTCTTTTGCAAGAATTAGTTCATTAGTTCTATCTTTGACCTTTTCTTCAAGATTATTTATTAGTGAATTTAATTCTTCAGCCATCTGGTTAAATCCCTTAGATAATTTACCAATCTCATCTTTCCTAAAAATCTTGGCTCTTTGAGACAGATTCCCCTTTGAAAACTCTTCTATAACTCCTATTAAATGATTAATTGGTTTAAGAATAAATCCTGTACTTTTTATATGAATTATGATGGCTAAAATAAGAGTAATAATTGCCAGTAATATAGAAGTATTCTTATTACTTTTTATTTCCTTAGTAAATACACTCTCTGGTACAGAAGTTATAATCACCCAGTCTAATCCATATTTTTTATATTCTAATGTTGTTATACGAAACTTCTCGTTGCCCTGTTTTGAAATAAAGTTATTTTTTGAAGTATCTTTGTAGTTTACATAAGCTTCTCTAATTGGATTATTTTCAATTTCTCCAATTGAAAATCTTCTAATATTTCCATCTGGAAGGTCTTGAAAATTAGGCTTATCCAATGAATTTGCAATAAGATATCCTGAATTCTTTTCAATAATATACATAGTAGCTGAGTTATCTTTTGCATTCCTTTTTAAAGCTTCGTTTAACCGTGAAAGAGTTATATGTGTACCTAATACCCCTTGAAGCTTTCCCATCTCATTATAAATAGGATATGCTGCAGATAACACTAAATCATCTTTTGCAAAATGCTTATAGATACTTGAGAAAACAGGAGTTCTTTTCTCCTTTGCCATAATATACCAATCTCTCTTTCGAGGATCAAATTCGCCATAATCTTTTATAAAACTTCCTTCAGTTAAATCATTATTTGTCGTATAATATAAAGAATGCCCATTAGTCTCAGCGCCACTTCTATATAGCTCTATTTTATTTTCTTGATTTTTTCGAGCTCCATAATATTCTCCACTCTCGGTACCGAAACTAAAACTGTATATTTCCTCATTACTTGATTTTATCACTCCAACAAAATAAGCATCACGTTGTCTTTTGTTCTGTATATCTACTATTTTGTTTTGAATTAAATAATGATTAATTTCATTATTACTTAAAGGAACAGTTAGTAGAGTTTCTATTTCGTTGAAAGTATTTTGATTTATATCATACTCCATTTTTATAATAGTATTATCCATAGACGTTTTCCAGCTTGACAGTATAATGCTTGTTATAATAACTATCATGATGGTCATAAGTGCAATAAATGAAATGCTAATTAATAACCTCAGTGAACCTCCACGCTTGATCATATCAATAATTTTTAATTTTACTTTACCAAACATGAATATCACATCCTTCTCAAGTTCATTAATTCAAATATCTTATATTAAATTTCATCCCCTTTTAGTATATTTACAATTCCTATTGAATAATAAGAATTATCTTCTCTATATTATAAATTATAACTGCTTAGAAAATAATAATGCAATAGTTATCGAATTATTTTTTAACTTTTCTGAAATTTCTCTCTAATTCACTATTTTCTATTAATATATTGTTTTAAGACTCATACTACTATAAACTATATTTCATTATATCAAAATCTTATAGAAGAGATTTAAGCTATTAATATTTAATATGGTTATAGAAAGTTTAACATTGTAATGATAGAATTCAGATATGAATATAGAAAGGTGATGATTTAATTGTTTAAAGAAGAAATGACTCCAAAAGAGAGAGTAGAAGCTTTTTCTAGAGGAGAAGAAATTGATAGATTAATATGCGTTCCTGATATGGGAGTTACCATGGTACCTTTTATTGGAGTTACAGCTAAAGAATATTATCATTCAGCAGAGCTTATGGCAAACTTGGAAATAGCTTTATTTAAAAGACTTCGCCATGATGGTGTAAGTATATCTACTAGTCTTAGGGGAGTCGCTGAAGCTATGGGGTCTAAAGTAGGTTATCCCGATTATGGTATATCTTATTTAATAGAACCAGCTATAAAATCTGTAAATGAAATAGAATCTCTTAAAATTATAGATCCTCTAAAAGATGGTAATCTTCCAGTTTTAATCGAAGCTATAAAGCTTACTAGAGATGCCCTTATAGATGAAGTAGATGTTGGTGCTGCTATGTCAGGGCCTTTTAGTGTTGCAGCTTCCGTTGTAGGAACAGAAAATCTATTAAAATGGATGATTAAGTATCCTAAAAAAGTTCATACTTTAATGGATATTGTAGCAGAATGTAATAATAGATATATAGAGGAAGTGTCTAAGCTAGGTGTATCTATTGGATTTGCAGATCCAGTTTCATCTACCAGCCTTATAAGTCCAAAACAATTTAAAGAATTCTCTCTACCTGCCCTTCAAAAAAATATTAATAAAATAAAAGAAAAGACTGGAGGCTCTCCTGCAATACATATTTGTGGCAAAAGCAAAGGCATATGGGAAGACGTTGTAAATGCAGGCGTTTCTAATTTTAGTATCGACAATGCAGAGGATTTAGAAGAAGCTAAAGAACTAATTGGAGATAGAGTTGTTATCACTGGAAATGTTCCACCAGTAGATACTATATATGCGGGAACAAAAGATGATATTTTTAACTCAGTTAAAGAATGTATTAGAAAAGGTTATGATTCTAAAAAAGGTTATATTTTAAGTACAGGCTGTCAAATTCCAATGCATACGCCAATAGAAAAGGTTGAAATGTTTATGGAGGCAGGAAGAACCTATGGTAAATGTCCAATAGATTTGAAACTATTAAACGAGTAACAACGAAAGCTTCTTTACTCCTGCAAAAACACCTCCAATCTGTCATTTTATACAGTTTAGAGGTGTTTTCACATTTACTTTTAATTAAGCTTCTTCAATGCCTACTACTTCATATCCAGCATCTTCAATTGCAAATTTTATATCTCCATCGCTAACTTCGCCACTAGCTTCAATTACTGCAGTTTTTAATTCTAAATCAACATTTACATTAGTTACTCCCTTAAGATCCTCTAAAGCATTTTTCACATGGTTAACGCAATGTCCACAACTCATTCCTTCAACTAATATCTTCTTTTTCATTTTAATTTCTCCCTTCATTTATGTAATTTATATGAATAACAAAATCAGAAAGTTGACCTATTTAGAATAAGCCAGCTTTCGGTTTTGTTTATTTATACCGTTGGCTTAAAACCTCTTAATCTTAATGCATTTGTCAATACTGATACTGAGCTTAAACTCATAGCAAGGGCAGCAATCATTGGATTTAGTAATGGCCCTCCTAACATATATAAAACTCCCATGGCTACTGGTATTCCTAATGTATTATATCCAAATGCCCAAAATAAATTTTGCTTGATGTTTGTTATAGTTTTTTTGCTTAAATCTATCGCTGTTACTACATCCTTTAGATCGCTTTTCATAAGAACTATATCCGCAGATTCCATAGCTACATCAGTACCTGAACCTATTGCAATACCAACATCTGCTTGTGCTAATGCTGGTGCATCATTTATTCCATCTCCTACCATAGCTACTTTCTTATTTTCAGCTTGAAGTTTTTTAACCTCTTTTGCTTTATCTTGAGGTAAAACCTCTGCTAATACTCTGTCTATACCTACCTGTTTTGCTATTGCATCTGCTGTTTTTCTGTTATCCCCTGTAATCATTGCTACTTCTATTCCCATAGAATGAAGTTTTTCTATAGCTCTTCTGCTATTTTCCTTTACAGTATCTGCTACTGCAACTATTCCTATTAATTTATTTTCAAGCGCTACATACATAGGTGTCTTGCCTTCAGCTGCAAGTCTATTGGATTTATCCTCTAAATTCTCTAAGGAAATGTTGCTTTCAACAATAAGTTTTCTATTTCCTAAAAGAATTTTTTTGTTATCTATCATAACTTCAATACCATGACCTGGAATCGCTTTGAATAATTCTAACTTTTTAAGTTCCAAGCCTCTATCTTCTGCTCCTTTTACTATTGCCTCTCCAAGCGGGTGTTCTGACCCCTTCTCCGCAGAAGCCGCTAGCTGAAGTAAGTATTCTTCTTTTATATCTCCTGTAGTCACAATATCTGTAACCTTTGGTTTTCCTTCTGTTATTGTTCCTGTTTTATCAAACACTATAGTCTGTATTCTGTGTGCTGTTTCAAGTGCAGTACCACTTTTTATAAGTACACCATATTCAGCACCTTTTCCAGTTCCAACCATTATAGCCGTCGGAGTAGCAAGTCCTAGTGAACATGGACAAGCTATTACAAGTACGGATATAAATATAGTAAGAGAGAATACTCCTGATTTTCCATACATAAACCAACCTAGTGAGGAAATCAATGCAAGTGCAATTACTATTGGAACAAAATATCCAGATATTACATCCGCAAGTTTTGCTATTGGTGCTTTAGAGCCTTGAGCTTCTTCTACCAATCTTACAATTTGAGCTAATGCTGTATCTTTACCAACTCTTGTAGCCTTATATCTTATAGAACCATTCTTATTTATACTTGCTCCAATAACCTTATCACCTACATTCTTCTCTACCGGTATACTTTCACCTGTAAGCATAGACTCATCCACAGAAGTAACCCCTTCGACAACTTCCCCATCAACAGGAAACTTTTCGCCTGGTTTTACTACCACTACATCATCAACTTCTACTTCATCAATAGGAAGTTCTTCTTCTTTATTATTTCTAATTACTACTGCTGTTTTTGGTGCAAGTCCCATAAGCTTCTTAATAGCTTCAGAAGTTTTTCCCTTAGCCACTGATTCTAAATATTTACCTAAGGTTATTAATGTAAGTATTACTCCTGCCGATTCAAAATACAAGTGATAACCATAATTTCCCGAAAGTATCTGTACTACTGAAAAAATACTATATAATACTGCTGCTGAAGAACCTATTGCTATAAGTGAATCCATATTGGGACTTCCTTTAAACAGAGTCTTAAAACCTACAGTAAAATACTTCTTGCCAGCAACTATAATAGGTGTTACTAGTATAAGTTGTATAATTGCATATCCTTTTTGATGCATCATAGGATCAATAACCGGTGGAAGCATATAGTTAAACCATTCTAAAATCATTGGTCCCATGGCAATTATAAGAAGAGGAACTCCAAACACTGCTGATATTATAAATCTATTCCATAAATTTTTTATTTCCTGTTCTTTCTTATTTTTATCCTCATCTATTTTAACTTCTTCTTCTAACGCTTTATATCCTGCTTTTTCTATTGCCTTTTTAATGTCAGATACTCTAATCTTAGCTGACTCATAGTTTACAGTTAACTTCTCTGTGGCAAAATTCACATTAGCTTCAGTAACGCCATCCAGCTTTTTTGAGGCCTTTTCCACTGCTTTAGCACAAGCTGCACAAGTCATTCCCTCTATTTTTAGCGTTTTAGTAACAGTTTCAACTATAGCTTTATATCCTGCCCTTTCTATAGCTGCTTGTATATCCGTAAAAGCTATCTTAGCTTCATCATAATTTACATTTAATTTCTCTGTAGCAAAATTCACGCTAGCTTCAGTAACGCCATCCAACTTTTTTGAAGCCCTCTCCACTGCTTTAGCACAAGCTGCACAGGTCATTCCTTCTATTTTTAATGTTTTACTTAACATTAGCTTTCCTCCTTTGCTCGATATTTTCACTTTATCTCCCCTCCCCTAGGGGGGGCTATACAATAATAATACTCTTTTTTATAAACTATTGCAACACTATTTTAGATTTTATTTTCTCATAAATTTCTATTTCTTATACATCTTCTTTATAATAATACTTTATTCTTGTAAAGAACTTATGAAGACAATATCCTAACCTAAATAAATCTCCTAAAATACAATAAAAGATGTACTTTAATATTTTAACTAAACTTCATTATATTATGAAGAAAACCTCCTTATGTTTATTTTATAAAATCCATTAAAACACAAAGAGGTTACCAGTTAATTAGGTTTTCAATTAGATAGTTACATATGTAATTTTGTTTCCATTCTGCTCTACGACTTTTATCAGGTCCTCAAAAGAAATCCAAACTGTTGCAGTATTATCATTAGGATGCACTCCGAGCTTGGTCCTTCCTAGTAAATCATTATCAAAAGCCACCTCCACAGAAGCATTTATATCATTTATTACTCCAAGTGGTGTTACCTCTCCTTTTTGAAGCTTTAAATATTTATCCAGTCTTTCTGCAGATGCGAAACTAAGTCTTGTAGAACCTAACTGTTTTTGAATATTTTTAAGATCAGCTTTTTTATCTTTGTCTAAAACTACAAGGAAATGCCTTTTTCCCTTTTCATCTCTAAGAAACAAGTTCTTACATACATCACCCTGAAATGTTATACCCAAATTATCCATTTCTTCTATCGTAAAAACGGCAGGATGATTAACAACCTCATATTTAATATTTAATTCATTTAATTTTTCAAATACCTTTTCTTGCGCATTCACTAATTTTTCCTCCCTCAATTTGATAAATGTAAATTATAGAAATTATATCACTATTTCTACAATTTTACATCATCTAAATTTTTATATGCCTTTATAATATGTACTAAAGCAAATATATATATAATCATATGAGAACGTGTATAATTTATTTTAAAATACTATTTAGTGATATTAATAATTAAACGATAAAATAAATAGTGGTTATGAAGTAAAAAAGGGGGGTAACTTATTAATATGGATATCGCGGGAATTAAAAGCACTAATATATCAATTTATGATACTAAAGATGATACAAAAAAAATAAATAGTAAAACTGATACTGAAAAAGCTCAAGAAAAAACACAAACCTTAGGGACTGATACCTTTGTTAAATCTACAGAAAATGATGCAGAGCCTTCGACTTATAAACCTGTAAAAAAGAAACTTTCTACAGAAGAAGTTGCAGAATTAAAAGAGGATCAAGCTAACGCTAAAGCAGATTTGATAAAAAGATTTATAGCTGACACATTAAACAATCAAAATAAATTGCTTGGAAGGTCAAAGGAAAATGAAGTTCCTGGAATGTCAAAAGAAACTACAGACTTACTTACTAAGGCCTTTGGTTCTATAGAAAAAGCATATCCTCCACTGGCAACGACTCCAGAAGGTGCACAGCAGGCAATATCAGAAGGCGGAGCATATTCCGTAAATGCAGTGGCAGATCGTATTATGACTCTGGCAAAATATATAGCCGGAGATGATCCTAATAAGTTACAACAAATGAGAGATGCAGTAGAAAAGGGCTTTTCAGAAGCAGGATTGGTTTTTAAAAATGCAACAAGCAGTGGATTACCTCAAATTTGTGAAGATACGCATACGGAAATCATGAGAAGATTTGATGAATTACAGGGTAAAACCAGTACTAATAATGAACAAACTGAATCTACTAAATAGGTAAACATATTTGTAAAGACTGCTTCAAATGAATACATTGTTTCACTTTTTGAATTAGTTTCAAGATCAGCAAGATAATCATCTTCAATAATATAAACATCATATTTTTGAGCTAAACTCAATATCTGACTTTTTTGATCGTTATTTAATGAAAACCCAGTAGGATTTTGGAATCTAGGCTGTAGATAAAAAAACTTTATATCTTCATTTTTAAAAATTTCCTCAAGCTCGTTGATATCAAATCCATTAATCTCTCTGCTAATACCTATAGTCATAACATTTATCATACCAGTATGCTCAATAAATAGTTATAACTAAAAATCATGATGTACTGGAGGAGAAATTATGAATTATAGCTTTGAAAAGATGACCAATGGATTTCCTGCTTATGTTATAAAAAATGAAGTCAAATGTGACTTAAGGGAAAAACATTTCTAATTTCCCTTAAGCCACATTTAAGAAGATCTTACCTACTTACAACGACATCATTTAAACCGCTTTGAATAATAAATACAGTAATAACTATATCAAATATAGTTAACTATACTTGATTGTTGTGCAAAGTTAAATTACGGAATCTTTTCTGTTCTTAACAAATAAGCTAGATATGCATTGGACGGATTTACAAAATAAGATACTATGTCCCATTGCTATTTGACAATTTAAAGCATTGAATGAGCAAGACATGCATCTTTAAGATCTGTTCTTATCATGTTATCCCATTGCTCATATTTCATTTCTCCAGTCTTTAATTTATAAGGATAGTAATAATATATTATTCCTGGTACTGAAATATTAAGCAGTGTCATTACATTAGGGCACCCTTTTGCTCCCATAAATATTTTCATTGAATTTTTGATAAATTCATTATCAACCTTCATTCCTTTTAACTTTTCAGCTTTTTCTTCAATCAAAGCACAATGCTCTAAAGGAAATTTGTTAAATTTAATTGTTGCATCTTTTATAATCATTTCAATCATATCCATTTCTATTTCCATACCTATTTCATGATGTTCATCTGCTAATTGTGTTTTTACTACCCATATGTTTTTTTCCTTTTCAAAATAGTCAACGTTAAAATTACGACTTGATACTTTTTTCAATTTTTCTTCCTCCTTTTTATATTACTCAGGACTGAGTAATAGTGTAAATATAAAGAGATTATTAGTATAATCCCTCTATGGTCTTTTCTATCCATTTAAGTTCTGCTTCAAAATGATAAATATGATGCTCAAATATAGTTGTTGCACTAAATCTAGCACATTCTGGTAGAATATTTAAAGTGTTTAATTTATGTCTTTTTAATGCATCCAGCTTCAGTAAAATTTCCTGTTTTTTATTATTAAGTGTCTTTTTAAGTTCATCGTTATTAATTTTTTCTCTAAAATAAAAAACTCCATCCAGTGAGAATTCTGGTGAATAACTTTCCTCTAACTGCTCAATAAATAACTTATCAAAATATTTTTTTCCACTTAAAGTGATGCTGTATACTAATTTTTCTGGTCTGTTGCCATCTTTATCTAAAACCTCAGTGACATAACCTTTTTCCTTAAGCTTATCGAGATGATAGTAAATCGTTGGAAGCTTAATCTTTGCAAAATCTGATATTCTCTCCTCCATTATCTGTTTTAGCTTATAACCATGCTGAGACCCATACTGCTGTAGCAATCCCAGTATATAAAACGGGATTTTCATTTTTTCACCACCATTGCTCAGTACTGACTATTTTAGTATAAACCTATTTTTTCCCATTGTCAACTTTTAGCAAAGATTTTTTGTTTATTTATTCTGACTCGCCAACTTAACAAAAATAGACACTTAATTTATACAAGAAAAATATTGATGTCATAGAACGCATGCTTAAATACTTTAAAGTCAACTAAAATATTTATCTTGCCAAGATAATATCAATACACTCTAAAATATAAATCAAGTGTCTGTTATGGTTATTTATATTTAGATTTTAATCTTAAATTAATCAGTTTATCTCTATAAGGAACTACTCTATAGTGAACTCATATCTTAATGATTTTTTCAATGAGACATTCTCTTTAGAAGCAACCTTTTTATCAATATACAAGCAATAGGTTTCTCCACTCTTGTAGTAACTTAATGGAGTAACTCTCAATATTTTGTCGGAACCATAACTTATCTTTACATCAATTCTATTACCCGATGAATCAAGTACATATATATTTTCAGATGTTAATGTATCCTGATTTGCTTCTTTTGTAAATTTGATATTCCATTCCTTATTCGCAGCCACCTTGTATGGAATAACAGTTGTCGTTCCATCAAAATAAATATCTGGATCTGAATTATTTGAAACAGTTATATTTAAACTCACACTTATTAAAGAGCCTTCCGATATAGAATTAAAAGGTTGAACATATCTCACTATATTACCAGAAGATGAAGCCGTTTCTGTATAGCTATTACTCTCTACGGTACTTAATAACTTTTCATTTTCATCATATATCTTATAGCCACTTGCATTTACTGCCGCATCCCAGGTCAACTTAAATTTACCTCCTGAAAGTATTTCACTATTTACTTGTTGTATGTCATCTACAATTTTTCCATTAGTCATATCAGTATATACAATACCTTCAATAATATCATTTACATAAGCTTTGTAAGATATATAGCTAAATCCCTTGTCTCCCCAACTTGTTCCCCAAGAATTCGCAAGCTTAAAAGCACCTGTGCCATCTGAAGTAACAATAGAATCATCGTATCCAACTACAGCAATAGCATGTCCACCAATGTCTGATCTGTCTATAGTTATAATACTTGTACCATCTGATTTTATAGTTGGATCCTCAAATCTATATCCTATTTCCATTCCTGCTACCATGATATCTCCTGTATTTAAATATTGCTTGGTTTTCTGAATTATGTAATCTGAAGAATCTTCATATGTATATAATACTTCCCAATCTTTTATCTTGTTAACAGCAGCTTTTTGCTTTATAGCATTAGTAGGCTGTGTAGTATAATCTGGTGGATTATACGGAAAGTCCTTTAATGTAGCAGCTCCTACATTTTCAAGCAAGTCTCCTGCATCCTCAAGAGTACCTCCATCATCAGTGCCACCATTAATCTGATTGTATATAAATGACGGACTAAAAACATGATTAGATATTGCTGTATCTCCTGATTTAACATTCCATCCTATGTCCTTAGCTTGCTGAAATGTTCTTACATAATATCCAGTACTCCAAGCAACACAATCATTTTCTTGCTGATCTCCTATAGGCGGCAAATAAGAAGAACTCGAATAGTCAACCTTAGTAGGTAATTGCGACAAATTATAACCTGCAGATTTAAGTTTATTTTCTATAGATTTCCCTAAAGCAGAATTTTTAGTTGAATTCTTCGTAGTTTTCAAACCAGTCTTTCGCGATTCAATCTTTTCCTCCTTCACGATGGTCCATACGTTATCTTTATTTCTTAATAACTTTTTATAATTTTTCCCATCTTTTAATGTATAAATTTCCATCGTGTCTGTACTTAATTCATTTGTGTCCAATATTTTTTCCCCGTCTGAAATCGGGAAATTATCTGCCTTTACATTAGATCCTAATCTAAAAAGTACAGAAACAAAAAATAATACCACTATTATGGATGTCCTTTTCCATTTTTTCATTTTTATTTTACACCTCTTTTCGATTAATGTTTTTCCAATGAGTAAAAATTAACTTTTCATTGTAGTCCATTTAATTATAACCCATTTGTGTTACAATCTTGTCACAATGTATAGAAAAACTGCATTCACATAAGAATACAGCTCTCAGCAAAAATTTAATTTTTTATTTTACCTTAAATATCAACTTCAACTTTTAAATCTGCGCCAATAACTCCAACTAATTTATGCTCTGAAGTAAATATTGGCAAGGAAACTGTAACACAAGGACTAGAGGTTATTGCCGATATATATATTTGTGAAACAAAGTTCTTTCCCTTAGAACTCTCTTTAAACCACTGTCTAACATTTGCGTTAGCTATACCAGCGTTAGGGTTTGAATATATGAACTTACCTTTTATATCATTCGTCCAAATAGCTTCAATATAAGAATAATTTGATAAGCATTCATCAAGTATTTTTTTATGGGTTATTTCACTTAATTCTGCCAATTTGTAATTAGAAAGAAGTTCATTTTCTATGAGCTTAATTGTTTCATTACACTGAGTATTGATATTCTCCTTATTGGAATCTATAATGTCGCCATCTACTTTTTCTGATACTGCAGTCATAATTTTAGATGCATTTGTGAGAAGATCCTTCATCTTATCTAAGTCTTTTATACTGCTCGTCTGTTCTGTTACAGCGGCATAAACTTTATTTACACTATTGTTCATTTCATCAAAATTTTTTTCAAGAACGAAAAATTCATTATTTATATGATCTATTGCTTTATATTCCTTATCCACTATGTTTGTCATTCCTTCTGTCATAGAAAATACATTATTAAAGGATTTCTTAATTTTATTTAAAATTTCTTCTATATTTTGAGATAATTGAACACTTTTTTCAACATTTTTTTTATTTGGTCCCATATCATTCACTACAATTTCCATTTGATTTTCTATCTTGTCAATAAGCTTTGATATTTCAGAGACTGAATTTTGACTACTTTCTGCAAGAGTTCTAATCTCATTAGCAACTACACTAAAACCTCTTCCATGTTCTCCTGCACGAGCCGCCTCAATTGAAGCATTAAGAGAAAGTAAATTTGTTTGTGTTGCAATATCATTTACAGTATCTAATATTATGCTAATTTGCTTTGAAATCTGTTTTAATTCTTCAATACTACTTACAGTTTTATCTGTTGAAGACTTTATTTCTTTAATAGCTGCTACAATTTCTAATATCTCCTTAAGTCCTTTTGAAATTATATGTTTTGATTCATCAGACGTAGAGGAAATTTTGCTTGAGGCATTTTTTATATTTTCAAATAAACTTAAAACTTCTTTCATTTCATCTGCTGTACTTTTTACTTTTTCATAGCTAGTACTATTTAATTGAGATAGGTCATTTGTTTCATTTGTAAGTTGATTAGCACAGCAAGAAGTTTCTTCCATAGTAAAAGAAAGCTGTTGAGTTACTGAAGTAATTTGACTTGAAACTACTTGATTTTCAAAAATATCTTTTATTAATCCTTTTCTTAGAGAACTTAATAAGTCAGTTGTTTTTTTGATGATACCAGTACGTTCTATTCCTTCAAGATTAGAGGAATAATTGCCTTCCATAAATTCAGCTATAACACTATTTATTATCTTTATTCTTCTATTCATAAAATAGTTTGTAATCACAACACCTAGTATCAAACCTAATAGTAAATAAAAAACACCAATAAATACACTCCCCACCACCAGGCACCTTCCTTCGATTTGTCAACAAAATAGTTAAAAACTTTATATTTTCTTAAAAATTGTACTTAATTATATCATAATTAATATTTATCTACAAGCATGGTTTAGATAATTCTAATAATAATTGCACCGTAAAAGATTCTGTTAATTCTGCAAAACAACAACTATATACTTATCAAGACCAGAGTATAAAAATAAAAAAATCCTATATTCATTAAAATATCATAGGATTTTTTTATTTTTGTGCATTTATTATAATTCCATCTTATTCAAAATATCTCTTAGTTCTTTTAACTCTTCATTTGTTAAAGTTACTCCTTTTCCCATCTTTTTATGCTCAGGGTCCCAATCTCTAATATCAAATTTAGGAATTTTATCATTCCAGCTTATTAAAGTTAATTCTTTCTTCCAACCTTTTGTTGATTCTGAAAGGACTCCTATATTTTCTTTTATTTCATATTTTATATCTGCCATATGTGTATCTCCTTAACTTGCTTTTATATTTGTATAAGTCTATCTTATGCATAGCTTGAATTAATTTTTTATAAACTATTCTTCCAATTCAACATATATTCTTTTATTGATTTTCCCCTTACTCTTATAGTCCACTATTTTTATTTTTCCAACTTCAGCAGTATTTTTCACATGAGTTCCTCCATCCGCCTGAAGGTCTAACCCATCAATCTCAACTGTTCTTATCTCTTTAATTCCTTCTGGCAAAAGATTTATTTTTGTTCTTATTAGGTCAGGAATTTGAAAAGCTTCTTCTCTCCCTAAAATATTTACCTTAATATTTCTTTTACATCCTACTTCTTTGTTAACCTTTTCCTCAATTTCCTGTACTAATTCCTTATCAAAGTTTTCAAACTCGAAATCCATTCTCCCTTTAAGACAATCCATATCTCCACCAGTCACTTGTGCTTTATAATCTCTCCACACAACACCACATAAAATATGCATGGCTGTATGAGTCCTCATTAATTTATATCTATGCTCCCAATCTATTTTTCCAACACAAGTCTCATTAACTGTAGGAAGTTTTCCATCAATATAATGATATACATCGTTTTCTTTTTTCTTAACTTTTTTAACAACATATGAATCTGTATTTGTTTCCAATACTCCTACATCACAGGGTTGACCACCTCCCCCTATATAAAATGCTGTTTTATCTAAAATAACAGCATTTTCAGTCTCATCTACGGCGGCAACTTTGCATTCAAATTCTTTTACGTAACTATCCTTTTGAAATATTAATTCAGTCATTTCTTATTCCTCCTTAAAATCTATGATAAAAATTTATTTAAAGCTATTAAACTCTTCATCTGTATACCCAAAGTATTCTTTCCTTGCATTATCCATAAAATTTTCATATTCTTGTCTTTCATTTTCTTCTAACTTATTAGAATACAGATTTACCATTAAATCATGTGAAATATAGTCCTCACTCATATCCACAAAGCCTGCATCTTTTATCCATGTTACTTTACTTTCCTCATTTCTTGATATAACACCATATAGCACGTGAATTCCATCAATCGTTACAGTCATATACCGTTCTTTTTTCTCTGAAAGATATCTTTCTATCCTTCTATGACTAACCAACTCCTCAAAAGAATTAATCCTGCCAAAATATATGCCTTTAACTACAACACCTCTGTCGATTGCATCTTTTAGAGCTCTCCTTATATCGTTTATTTCTTCCTCCCATATTGAAAGTGAAATTCTCTTTTTCGCATCTGAGATCAATAAATTCAAAAAATCAATGATACTTTCTCTTCCTTTAATTACAATGAGCTTACTGTCACTTTTTTCTTCTGAATAAATATTTTTAGTATATTCTTCAATGTTGCTTAGTTTATTATCAAAGCTTTTTTTTAATCTGTTTATAAGCAACTCAGGTTCAAGGGGATAATATAAAGTATTTTTTCCATCATTTTGTTCAAATACCAGTTGCTTATTTTTTAAGCTGTCTAATACTTCATATATTCTTGATCTTGGGATTCCCGATTCTTTACTTAAAATATATCCATTTACCGGATATTGCCCTAAAAGCTTTAAATATGCCTTTACTTCGTATTCACTTAATCCCAGTGATTTCATATCTTCAATAATTGATGCATTGCTATTCATCTATTTTCCTCCATAAAACTGCAATTTTATAAAAACAAACATTATATTTTATCTTAATACACGGATTCTTACTGCGTCACTTTTCCAATAATAATTATCCAAACTTCCAATACTCTTAATTTTTACTACGTAACTACTATAATAACTACTATAATAGTTCATATTAGTAGTTATTATAGTAGTTACTTCTAATTTTGTCAATACAATTAAATATTTTAGCAAAAACTTAAAATTTCAATATAAAAAGGGCTATAACTTAAGCCCTTTTTATATAACCGCTATTTCTAATTTTTATTCTGTATCAGTTAACCAGTCTAATACTTCTATAATTAAGTGCCACAAAAAGTCCTATAAGGACAAGCTGATGGCTCAGGCAGTGTGGCGTATTCCATCTGCTCTTGAGAATATGCATATGGATTGGAAATAACCTCAAGAAGTCTTTCCATGACACTGTAATCTCCACGTTTCACCGCAGCTTCCAGTGCTTCTTCTACTCGATGATTGCGAGGTATTACTGCCGGGTTACTGCTTTTCATTAACTTATGAGAAGAATCTTTTGATTCTTGCTGCCTACCAAGTCTTGCCTTCCACAACTTATACCACTGAATAAATTCCTCAGTATCAAACATTTCTATATCTGATACTTTATCAACGGTTAATGCCTGAAAGGTGTTAGTATAGTCCGCTCCATGCTTCTGCATAATATTTAAGAGATTTTCAATAAGTGATTCATCCTGAGATTCTTCATTAAAAATTCCTAATTTTGCTCTCATTCCCGCCAGCCAATTGTTATTATACAAATCGGCAAAATCTGAAATAGCATCCTCTGCCATTCTAACCGCTTGATCTTCATTATCATGTAGCAGCGGTAGCAAGGTTTCAGCGAATCTTGCCAGATTCCATGCAGCAATATTCGGTTGGTTTCCATAAGCATAGCGCCCATGAATGTCAATAGAACTGAACACTGTTGCAGGATCATAGGTATCCATAAAGGCGCAAGGACCATAATCAATTGTCTCTCCACTGACAGTCATATTGTCAGTATTCATAACGCCATGAATAAATCCAACCAGCTGCCATTTAGCAATTAGTTCAGCCTGACGCTTAATCACTTCCTTAAGTAATAGAAGGTACCGATCTTCATCAACTCCAATCCCTATATAATGTCTTTGCAATACATAGTCAGCAAGAGCCTGAAGTTCCTTCACTGTTCCCCACTGTGCGGCATATTCAAATGTGCCCACACGTATGTGACTGGCAGCTACACGAGTAAGAATTGCACCAGGCTGTTCCGTTTCACGAACTACCGTCTCACCAGTTTCTACCACAGCTAAGCTTTCAGTAGTAGGTATACCAAGCCCCTTCATGGCTTCACTGATGATATATTCGCGAAGCATCGGACCAAGTGACGCTCTGCCATCACCTCCACGAGAGTATGGCGTCCTACCTGAACCCTTAAGCTGAATATCAACTCGTTTACCCTTTGGAGTGATCTGTTCACCAAGCAGCAGAGCCCGGCCATCTCCAAGCATGGTAAAATGACCAAATTGGTGTCCTGCATAGGCTTGAGCAAGAGGCAAAGCACCATCTGGAAGCTGATTACCCGCAAAAACCGACACACCATCATTACTTTGCAGCGCCTGTACGTTCAATCCCAAGGATACTGCTAACTTATTATTTAAAATTACTAACCTCGGTTCTCGTATAGGATCTAAACTCTGTCTAGTAAAAAATTTTTTAGGTAAACGGGCATAACTGTTATCCAAATTCCATCCTGTATCTATTTTTACCTTTGTCTCTGTCATATTATCTCCTTTCCTACTTGTATTTTTTATTAGCCTTTTCAACAAAATAAGAATCGCAGTTACTTTATAATATTTTTAGTTATATAATTTATACATAATCGTAAATCAACCCTTTTTAGTGTCTGTTTCTCATAATTTATTATACCTTTTTCTATCATTAATTTTTTGTCCTAAATATAGTGCAAATAGAGCTAGCTTCAATATTGACTACAAAAGCCTGTGGTTGTAATATACTATTATAAATATTTAACTATTTGTGAAATTCAAAATATCTATAGAACATTACAAGTAGGAACTATAAATGTTAACTATTCAATAAAAGTCAGTCAAATATGCTAAAATAAAAAATTACTTTGTCCAATAAGTAGGTCTAACCAAAATTACAGGTAGTTTTGTATCTGAATCACCTTTAGCTGCGTTGATCTGAGCTTGAGTGAGAAATATGCTATTTGTGAGATTAGCTCCACTAAAATCAGCATCTCTCAAATCAGCTCCAATAAGGTCAGCTCCACTTAAATCGACTCCTCTTAAATTTGCTGCAATAAGACACGCTCCTCTCAAATCTGCACCTCTAAGGTTTATTTTCCTCAAGTCCGCACCAAAATAATCTAATCGCCTAGCTTTAGGGTTTCTATTTTTTCCACTACAGGCTTTAGAACGAACCATCTCACTGGTATCTTTAAGCAGTATATTAACTTTAGTTCGATGTGCTTCCACATCCACCGCTAATAAAGAATCAATATCAAGAAGAGTGAGACGTTCAGTATCATCTAATAATGAATTTACCTTATCCTTGATATCTTTATCTTTTTGCAGAGAGACTGCCTGAATAAGGTACCATATAATTTCATGAAGCTGCCTCATAATTAAGAACGCCTCAAACATTTGTTTAGTAGATTCAGGTGCTTTTCTCCAGTCATGTCCACCAAAAGTAACTTGAGCGACCTTTTGACCAGCACCAAAACAGTCATAAGCCGTACAACCTTTAAGCCCCTTATTCCTAAGATTTGTGTGAACAGAACAGGTGAAATCTGATTTTAAGTTTATACAAGGCTTACCAGCATCTTTATTCGTTGGAAAGCCTTCTGAAGCCGAAAAATACAATGCTACACAGCATAAACCAAAGCATTTTTTACAGTCAACTATCAATTCTCTATTAAGCTTATCTTTATTATATATCATATTCATTTACCTCATATTATAAAAATACAAATGATTTTTACTTTTAAACTATATCATGTCTAAATAATTTAGATAATTAGATTTACACATTTTATTGTACATAAATGATGGATTAAATAATTTTAGAGTTATTCTTACTAACTTGTAAGTGCAAGCATTTTCTGTTTAAATAATAGATTGAATGCAGCAATTGATCGACCCACACCAAGCATAGCTGCTAGAGTTCCTAGTCCGATTCCTATCACCTTTCCAGAAAACAACAAACCCATGGCTACAGTAATAAGAACGCAAGAAATATCTACAATATTTTTAGCAAAGCCAAAACCTTTGCTCATTCGCTCTCCTATCACCTGGGTAAAACCATCTGCAGCATTCGGAAGAAGATTCATTTCAACTGAAATAGCTGCTCCGATTCCTGTAAGTATTATTGCCGCTATAAGCAAAAGCAGCTTCACCATTAAGACATTACAGTTTATTGTTATCATATCATTAAAAATATTAATCACCCTGCTGAATATAATACTCATAGGAATCTGCAGCAAATCAAAAGTACGAAACTTTTTTCCGCGAAGCACCATTTGCCCGATTACACACAGTATATAAATGCATAAAGTTGCATTTCCTAGATTTATTTTAAAAATATTAGAAATACAATAAGGAATGGAAATTATTGGAGATACTCCTAGCCCAGTCTTTGTATTCAATATAATTCCTAATGCAAGTATCAGAAGTCCAATACAATACATTCCCCCCCGATAAAATTCTTTCATAGTATCTTCCTCGATTCTTGAATTTATATTATTTTTACAACTTTCATATCATATCTAAGTATATTTTTAATCTTAACACCACATTATTTCTTTGTCAAAAATGTTGTTTCTAAACACAATTCCCCAAAATCATATATCTTTTGCAATAGAATCTAATAAAGATATATCAATCTCATTTACCAAATATTTAATAATAACAAACAACTGGATTGCCCGCCTCAATATTGTCGAATATTAACTTTGCTAAATAGTATGGTGAATTTATACAGCCATGAGAACCATTTGTCTTATATATTTTCCCTCCAAACTCATCCCTCCAGCTAGCATCGTGGATTCCTATTCCTCTGTTAAATGGCATCCAGAAAGCAACAGCTGTGCTGTAATCTTGCCCTTTTAAAGTAGCATTTTTCTCTTTATATTTTAATTTATAAATACCTCCTGGCGTCAAATCATTACTACTTGCATTTCCTGTAACAATATCTCCGTGCACTATTAGTAATCCATTTTTATAAAGCCATAGATGTTGTTTTGTCATATCTATTTCTACATAAGTATTCCCAATATCATTCTTATCATGAGAAAAAGCAGTTTGAATATATGCAGGTTCTTTGGTTATAATTTTTCCTTCTCTAATTGCTTCATTTAAATTTTGTATTTCTCCAGTAGTATTAATCAACCATCCATAATCACCGCCACTAACATTTATTGCTTTTCCTGAAGTTGTAACAAAATTTCTTGTATCTCCGATTGTATTATAAGTATTAAATAGTAGGTTTAAATAATTTCTTTCTTTTTCTTTATCAATTATGACCTCAAAATCTTCGTTAACTTTAAGCCACTTATTTATTATAGAACCATCTATAAGTTCTTTACGATTTCCAAAAGTATAGGTAATCTTTGAAGATATATATTTATTAAGAATGTTTTTAATCTCAATAGTTCTTGGAGATTTTGAAGTATATTGTGGATTCACATAACAATTGACTGCCTCCAAATCTATTACAGCTTCCTTCTTAAGTACTGCCTTTGCTACATTATCATATAAAACATCTTTATTAATCTTGTTTCCACTTACTTCATCTATAATTACATAGCCTTTATCTGTATATTTAAAGCTGGGATTTTTAGGTTCAACTATATTTCTACTATCAAGACAAGAAAGCTTTTCCATACTTTCTTTCAGCATTTTCTCATTATAAATTAGCGCATCTGTCATTTTTAAATTTTCTGTATTGAAAAATGCTAAGATCCATTTTAAAGGCCTCTGTTTATCTTTAAAATTCTTATATTCCCCTCCTGAACTATGCTTTAAGGCAATATCAACCGCTGTAATTTGTTCGCTCTTACCACCACGCTCTTTTAGGTTCAACTTATATTCAAGAATCTCAGTTGACATTTTTTCTTTTACTTCATCTACGGTTTTACCTGAAATGTTAATATGATTAATTTCAGATCCAAAATAGAAATGATTCATAAAATATATTGATATTCCAAGATATATAATAAGTAATATACAAAGAGAACTTATAATACCTATAACAATTTTATTGTATTTAATTTTTTCTTTTTCCGTGATATCATCTCCTTGTACTCTCGTAATGTTTTAGATTATAATACTTCACAGTTATTTTTCGCAATTAAAGATGTTTAATACAAAAAAACTATCAGTTTTATTTTACAAAACTGATAGTTTTATCTTATTTATTTAAAAAATTATCTTTAATTTTGTGAAGTTCTATTTAGCGGCAGATGTTAAACTATTTATCATAGAATTCTCTTGATCCTGATTAATAGTTCCTGCAGTTACAAGTGTATCAAGTTTAGTTTTTATGAAGCTTGCAAAATTTTCTTTTCCAGCTTTAGCAGTTTTATCTTTATTAATAGTAAATAGATTTTGTATAGCGGTTTTTTGATCTTGAGTAATAGTTCCTGCAGTCACTAAGGAATCTAAGACATCAGTTTTTTTAGTAGTTTTTTCACTTTCGAAATAAGCCTTACGTTCAGCTTCAGTCATGTTTTTAACCTTATCCATTTCGGCTTTCATGTTAGTTTGTTCTTGTTTAATACCATCTAATACAGCAGTTTCTTGAGCTTGAGTAATAGTTCCTGCAGTTACTAGCGCATCGAGTTTAGTTTTTAATGAATTTTTAGCACCTTTGTTTTCTGTTTTAGTTCCTTCTTTTTTATGAGTAAATAAATTTTGTATAGCAGTTTCTTGATCTTGAGTAATAGTTCCCGCAGTTACAAGTGTATCAAGTTTAGTTTTTAATGAATCTTTAGCATCTTTGTTTTCTGTTTTAGTTGATGAAGTAAGAAGATTTATTAAAGCAGTCTCCTGATCCTGAGTAATAGTTCCTGCAGTCACAAGTGTATCAATCTTATTCTTTAATAAATTTTGAACATTTGTCTTCTTATCAGTTGAGGAAGGCATTAGAAGCTTTAATGCAGCAGTTTCTTGATCTTGAGTGATGGTTCCTGCAGTCACTAAAGCATCAAACTTAGTTTTTAAGAAATCATTGCCAGTTCCTTTTTTGAAATTCTTATTTGCATGGTATGCTGCCTTTGTTGTACCCTTAGAGAGTGGAGCTGCTTGTGCTGTAACAGTTCCTATACCTATTGATGCCACCATGGCTAAAGCTGCAATTACTTTAATATTTCTCTTTATCATTTTCTATAACCTCCAAAATTTAATTTAAATTTGATTTCATGTATATCCTACCAAGTTTATATGGCAATTTGGTGACAACTTTGTGTAAGTATTGTTAATACCATGTAAATATCCAATATGTTTACACAACACTATGATTAATCCAAAAATAAAACAAATGTCCAAAAGCTTTTTAAAATCGCTTACTTGTGATTATACCACTTATTCCAAATTGACTCATTAACCAGTAAAATTGGAATTCTGTCTTATTGTACTTTAATTTGTCGAATAAAAAAATTAAGCCCATACATTTTTCTGAATGTATGGGCCTGTAATAAATATAAATTATTGAATTTTCCAAGTAGCAATACTCTTAGTCTAATGAAATGCTATTAAAGTATTGATTCAAAAGAATGTCTTATAACATCTCCACGGCTAATGATTCCAACTAATATTCCATTATGCTCAACAGGTAATTTTTTTATATGCTTTTTTGCTAGAATAGAAGCGATATCTTCAATTTTAGCATCTTGTGAAACTTTAATAACTTTCTTTTGCGCGATATTAAGAACGCTTAGATCTAAAATTTTTTGCACTCTCTCCTCAAACTCTTCAGCGTCACCTTTTATAAAGGCAGTGTAGTAGAAAAAATCAACTACTAAATTCTCATGCTTTCCTATATATCGCATGATATCACCATCACTTATATAAGCGATAATTTTATTATTATCATTAACTACAGGCATACCACTGATACGATGTTCAATAAACTTTTTAATGACAACTCGTACAGTATCGCTTTCCCTCACTGTATATACTTGATTAATCATAATTTCATGAGCTTTCATAACCATCCTCCTATCATATATAGATTTTATAAAATAATAGTAAATAGGAAATTTGTTTTATAAATTATTCTTTAACAAGTTGTATAATACAACCATATAATTTCATTATACAACCTGTTGAGTTGTTGTCAATGATATTCTTAAGTAAAGCTCTTCTTGTAAATTCAAAAATAATTTATATTGTGTTAAAATATGCTTAGAAACAAGAATAAAGTGAGGTAAAAGATATGGATCAACGCTCTTTAGAAAATATAGAAATTGAATTATCAATTTTACTTAAAAATTTAACATTAATCTCAACCTATAAAAAATTTGGCAATCTTGATAGATCTGCCTATCTTTTATTATACAGCATAATCTCTTGTGAATCTACTGGAGTAAAATCTTTGGCAGAAGAATTACATTTAGATATCTCTACGATAAGTAGGCAAGTAAGAGTTTTAGAGGAAAAAGGCTACTTATACAGAATTCCTGATAAGTTAGACAGAAGATCGTACTTTCTCCAAGCAACGGATTTAGGATTAATTGAATTTAATGAGTGTAAACAGTTAAAGTTAACAAAATTAGAGGAGCTTCTAAAAAATTGGTCTACCGAAGAGTATCAAGTCTTCGGGGCACTTTTAAAAAAATATAATAGCTCCCTTGCTGATATTCTTAAATAACTTCAAATTATCAAAAACCTCTGAAATATCAGCCTAATTTCCAAAATATATATTGGCAGAGAAACAAGTACCCAGTATAATATAATCTATGAGTTACAAAATTTTAAACCTATACGAAGAGGAGATGTTAAAAATGGATGTTTTGAATTATTTCACTAACAGAGAAGATTGTGAAAATTTTTTAAATAATTTTAATTTTGAATATTTTATACCTTATTTCCATGATTGGGCTGATTATAATAGATATACTGTTAAGCTTAATGAAGAATGTACAAAGATAACATATTGCTCTTTAGATTCTGTTAAAGATGGATTAGTTAAAGATTCTTTTCCTTTTTTTGATGTTGAAAGACTCAAGATTAAAAATAAAGAAGGAATATTAGTAAATGCTTTTCAACTTGCTCAAGCAGGTGAGTCTCTAAGAAGATATGTAAAAGGAAAAAAATATTTATCAGAATAATATTAGTAAACTTACGTCTAACTAAAAATTCCAATTAGTGCAAAGTACCCATCAAAAGCGGAGGGTACTTTTTTAAATTTTCACTTCATAATTCTTATCATACTGTGTTTTTATATGAAACGTAATTATGTAATAAAAAAATAAGTACCAGCTGTTTTAGCAGTACTTATCCTTTTTAATATGTCTATAATCTATAATATAATAAGGGGGACTTATTATATTTCTTTATTTTATCTAAGGCTTAATGCCTTAGTACACTTATTATATATCCGAATTGTTACAGTAATGTGACAATTTTATTACTCTATTGTGTATTTTATCAACTTTTTGTAAAAATTATTCAAAATAATTATTTTTGGATTATCAACTTAAAGCTGTACCCAATATCTCTGAACTATTTCTCCATCTTCTATAACCTCATTTTCTAAAACTCCACCATTCTTTATAATTGTTTTAACAGAATCTAGATTTCTTTTATCGCAGGTAATTAAAACTTTATTAATTTCCAATTTTTTAGCTATAGGTAAAGCCATAGCTAACATTATTGATGCATATCCTTTCTTTCGTTCTGATGGCCGGATACCATATTCAATATGTCCACCAAAATTTAATAAGTAATCATTTAAGTAATGATTAATTCAAGTTTCAAATTCATCCCTCCATTATTTTTCACACAATTCTTCCTTATAAAAAATTCCTATAACCAAAAAAATGAACAGTAACTGTTATTTGTTCCTTACTTACTGTAACAGAATAATATGTTACCACCTATTAACTTAAATTCTACTATAGTGCTATAATAATATTATTAATTTAAAATAAGGAGCTGTTATCATGAACAATATAATTACCGAATTGGAATTACTCTATTCTGATGCAAAAAAAGACCCTTTGTTAAAAAAGAAGTTACTTGCAACCCGTTCCGCAGATGATCCTATGGATGCCTTTTGCAAAGTAGCTTGCGATGCTGGACATTCTATAACTGTTGGTGAGCTTTTCTCAGCTGGACAAGAATATAGTGACAACCAATGCAAAAGCACAAATGGTGGAAATCCTTACCCATACGACTCCTTTGAAGACACATACGAGACATTTCTAGCTTCTCTATGAACTGCATATGCATGTTAGAAAATAAACCTTTATTTCAATAATTTTTAAGGGCTGTTACATTTAGAAAAACACGACCGAAAGTAGAATTATGCTCAGAGAGAAGTCGCCAAGCTTCCAAAACCTCTCTGCGTATAATTTTATTTCCTAGCATAATTCTTTTTAAATGCACCAACCCCTTAGAAAATTCCTCATACTAATTTGGTAATACAGCGTTTGTTATTCCAAATTATACCACTATAAATAATAGTAGAATCCCATTATAAATAGCTTTATTTTATAGTTGTATCTTTATCTGAAAATAAGTAATAAATTTCAGAATACTCTTCTCTTGGATAATATTCATGTACTAAATTTAAAAAACCGTCAATGTCACCGACATGCATGTAATGTAATATTTGTTGTATTATTATAATCAATGTTAAATCATCAGAAGTTTTATTTGTATCTCTAATCCATTTCATTTCTTCACATCGCATAATCATAGATAATAACTCAGGTGGCTTTCCATCTACTATAGCTTGTACGCCTATTTTTAGATAGTCATAGATGACATCATTTGAACTATATTCTTCAAATTTATTTTTCACGCCAATAAAGCCACTTTGTGTGCATACAAGTAACAAATTTGCACAATTAAAAAATAACTTTTTTAACCTTTCTTCAAAATTAAACATAATATATCCCTCTTCACTTCATAATATCATCTGTATTGAAAATATCCCTATGCAATGTACATTCGCATTTATCTACTATTTCAATTTAATTAAAGGAAATTATATCATACTTATGTTCATATTTCCATTGCAATTATTTTTTCTAAATTGATAATGCCAGTGTTTTTTATAATAAATCCTCAAATATCCAATAAAGTATTTCTTAAATAATTATAATAAACAAGCCTGCCTTTTTGGTAAGCTTGTTTTAAAATTCTTAATATAAGCTCATAATAAACTATATTGTAACTTAATTTTCGACTATAATGTTATTTTTAGCACCTCCATTAATAGTGCCAACTCCGATGACAACAGGCATTTTAGACTTATAGCGATGCACATAGCTCTTACCTTCCTTTTTCTTGATTATTGCTAAATAATTTTAGATATCTCCTCCAAATTCATAGCTGAAGAAGTAAGTCCTTGAATTGCTGACGCTATTTCCTTAGTTGAAATAGATTGTTGTTCTCCAAGGATTGAAGTTTCATTAATTACTCTTAATATAGCTGATGACTTTTCCTGAATTCTATTCAAAATATCTTTAATGTCCTTAATTGAGTTTGAACTGTTATCCGCCATTTTACGAATCTCATTTGCTACAACAGTAAATCCCCTTCCGTGTTCTCCAGCTCGTGCTGCTTCTATAGCAGCATTAAGTCCTAATAAATTAGTATTTGATGATATTGAATTAATAAAATTCAATATTTCGTCTGTTCCTTTTATTTCATTTACTACATCTTGAACCTTATCTTTTAAGTTTACTAGATTCTCAGATAATGATATTGCTGAAGATGCTACTTCTTCGGAGGTTGCTGTTATTTCTTCAGATGTTGCTGCAATATTTTGAGAAACGTTTTGTAAGGTTTCCTGTGCTTTTAAAGTAGTACAAGTTGCTACGGCACCAACTAATTTATTATTTTCAAAAATAGGCATTGCAATTACTTTTATTGAAATTCCATAAAGTTCTTCTGGTAAATTTGTAGTCACCTTCTTACCTGTTCTAAGGCACTTAACAAGGGCCCCTGATTCCGAAACTTTAGAATTTATAGCAGTATTTAAATCAAACTTTTCTCCCTTGATATATTGTAAAATAATTCCATCAATATTAACTATCATTACCGCACAATCTAATGGGTTCAGTTTTTTTAATAATTCAGCTTGTGATTTTAGTATAGTTATTGTATCCATAAAATATTTCCCCTTCTGAGCATTTTTTAAAATTAAATGACTAATTTAATTATACTATCCTTTGTTTATATAAACAAAGTAAAAACTATAAAATTCAATTTCAAATCTTCTTTAGTTTTTCCAATATAATCGCCTCGTTTTGCAATACAAACACCGCTCCAATAATAAATGCTACACCTATAATTTGCGTGAGTACCATAGTCTCCCTAAGAACAAAAAAGGCTAAAATTAATGTTATTGGAAGTTCTGATGTCGCTATTATTGTTGATTTTTCAGAACCCACCAATGCAATACCCTTGTACAAAAAAATTACTGGCAAAATTCCCGAAACAACTGCAAGCTCAAAAACGTAAAACATTATCTGTGGACTTAATGTTATATTAGATCTAAAAAAGCCCGGATTAAGAATAAAAGATACTACAAACATGATAACTGAGGTATACATTGCCAAAACTTCTGATTTTACATCTTTCAACTTTAAATCAGCAAATACATTAAAAAAAGCATAACAAATACTGCATATAACTCCATACATAAGACCTATAGAAGATATTTGAGTAACATTTAAATTTAAGAAATTTATTACCATACTACTACCTACTACTGCAAGTATCAGTGCTAAATTATTTACCATTGTGATTTTACGTATACCTGTTATGACAAAAAATAATGTAACAAAAACTGGATGTGTAAAAATAAGCATTGATGCAATACCTGCGTTTATCTTTTCAAGAGCCAAGTAGAAAAATAATGTAGTTGCTGTACTGCCAAAAACTCCTTGGAGAATTACCCTTTTAAGTTGATTTCTACTGATTATAATTGATTTTTTATCCTTAATCCATAAATATATGAACATTATTATTGCACTTACCGCATTCTGCATAATCATAAGATCATAAACCTTCATCCCCGTATTAAAAGCACTTTTTCCTATTATGGCTATCAAAGCAAAGAAAAAAGCAGATGCTCCTACATATATGTAACCTAAACTCCTTTTTTTCAATTTCACCACTCCTTAGTAAGCCTATACATCTACAGCATATTCTACCAACATTTTATTCTAATCTATTTTAGCATGGGTACGTCTTTTTATGCAAATAGCTCAAAGTAATCTTGACATTATCAAATTATGTAAAATATACTATGCTTAATAATAAATTATAGTTATAAGATAGGAGAAAGTATGAATAAAAATAATCTCTATTTTCATATTCATTATTGTAATCATAGAGAAAGTTATGAAGACTGGAAATATAAGAAAAAAATTACTAGAAAAATAGAACATTATGAGCTCCTACTTGTAATAGGAGGCAAAGGTTATATATTCAATGAAAACAAGGATTACTTTGTAAAGCAAGGTATGCTTTTTTACTTTAGGCCTAATGTTTTGCACTGCATAGAACCAGATCTAAATGATCCACTTAAGTTTTTATCTGTTCATTTTAGTTTTGTACATGTAGATTTTTGTGATAACATGTGGAATTTAACTACTGAAGATAACTCATTTGAATTTCAACCAATGTATGAATTTAAAAATTATTATCCTATTCTTCACATTTTTAAAAAATTAGTTGAAACCTGGAGTTCAAAGCTGCCTGCCTACGAATTCCTTTGTAAAACAATATTGCAAGAGCTCTTATTTGAAATCTTTGATAACTTAAAAAGGCAAAACACAAATTACTCAACAACTCTTAAAGTAGAAAAGGTCATAAAATATTTAGGAGAAAATATAAATAAAACTATTACTTTAACTGAATTATCAGAGCTTATTTCTCTTTCACCTAGCTATCTTTCAAGAACGTTTAAAGATACTACTGGTTATTCAGTAATTGAATTCTTTAACAAGATGAAAATAGATAAGGCTGAGGAGCTTATTATTTTAGGGGATAAAAAAATAAAAGATATCTCCGAATCTCTAGGCTTTAAAGATGAATTTTACTTCAGTAGATTATTTAAAAAAGTTAAAGGAATGAGCCCAAAAGAATTTTACAGCAAAAATATCCATGGATATTAAAATACTACATGTAATCAAGCCCTCTTTAGCTTTATAATTAGGATATAATTGTTAAGTGCGAAAGAAGGTTGACAATATTGGAAATTTGGAAAAGAAATTTAATTGTTTGTTGGTTTGGCTCATTTATGACCCTTATAGGTATGAGTCAAATAGCACCAATAATGCCTCTTTATATAAGGCAACTTGGTGTTCATAACATCTTCCTTGTTGAAGAGATATCCGGAATTGCTTTTGGTATCACCTTTATAGTTTCAGGAATATTCTCACCAATTTGGGGATATGCAGCAGATAAGGTTGGACGAAAACCTATGCTTTTACGTGCAAGTATTGGAATGGCTATTGTAATTTCATGTATGGGTCTTGCACATAATGTATATCAGCTTATTGCTTTAAGAATACTTCAAGGAGTTATCACAGGCTACAGCACAGCTTGTACAACACTCATAGCAACCCAAACCGAAAAGAAAAACTCTGGTTGGGCATTAGGTATGTTATCTACAGCAACTATTGCTGGTTCATTACTGGGGCCCCTAATTGGCGGATACCTTGATGAACTCTTAGGCTTACAGTTCACATTTTTCCTAACTGGAGGACTTATGCTGCTTGTATTTTTTACAACCCTACTTTTCATAAAAGAAGATTTTGTTGCTTCCGATGAAAAAGTATTAAGTACAAAGGATATATGGAATCTATTACCTTATCCTAAGCTAACTCTTATTTTATTTGTTACTTCTTTTATGCTGCAGCTAGCTTATTATTCTATAGAGCCTATAATAACTGTGTATATAAGTCAGTTATCCCGTAGTTCCGCTCATATTGCTTTAATCTCCGGAATGGCCTTTTCTGCCTCTGGACTTGCCAGCATTATTGCAGCTCCAAACTTAGGGAAACTCTCTGACAAAATTGGGCCTCAAAAAGTTATGCTTGTGGCTCTTATTTCAGCGGGATTAATATTTATACTGCAAGTTTTTGTAAGGACTGCACAGCAGCTTATAGTATTACGTTTTCTATTAGGCTTTGCAACCGCAGGACTAGCTCCATCAATAAATACTTTAGTAAAAAAAATAACCCCAGAATCTATTACTGGAAGAATATTTGGCTTTAACATCGGCGCCTTTTATTTTGGAACCTTTTGTGGATCTTTGCTTGGTGGACAAATAGCTTCTCATTTAGGCATAAAGTATGTATTCTTTACTACAAGTGCATTGCTCCTTTTAAATGCTTTATTGGTTTATGAGAAAATAGTGAAAAAGTTAGATTCGAATAATAAATTTAGTTCATTAAAAGGAAGTACAGTTTAGATAATAGCTTTAAAAGGGGCTGGTCACACTTGCTAACCACATCAGCATTTAACTTATACGCAGGGAGATGTTGCCCAAACGTAAGACACATATAAAAATTTTTTTATTATTCTTAGCGAAGTATTTTAGAAAATCTTAGAGGCTTTTATATGTTTGAGGTACGAGTTTATAAGAGCTTCTTAGATTTTCAAAATACTGAGCTCTAGAATAATTAAAAATTTTTGTAGTGCTGAAGTTTGGCAACATCTCCCGGAGGATAAGTTAAGTGTCGGTTATGGTTATCTATATCTGGTGCAACAGCCTCTTTTAAATTCACTTCTCCTTATTTAAGAAATCCTTTTAATATAGTATCTTCTGCTTCTTTTTCTGAAAGTCCTAAAGACATAAGCTTTATAAGCTGTTCATTGGCAATTTTCCCTATAGCTGCTTCATGTATAAGCTGTGAATCAGAGTGAAAAGCTGATATTTTCGGTATAGCTTCTACCCTAGCCTTATCCATTATTATGGAGTCACATTGTATATGACCTCTACATTTTTCATGCCCAGACATATTTAAATAAAAGATTTGTTTTGACTCATCTCGAGCCACAGAACGAGAAATTATTTGTGCTGAAGAATCTACTCCTACCATCTCTACATTTATTCTTGACTCTGCGTCTTGGTTTTTATATGTAAGCATTCTTTCTACTACTACCACTCTAGCATTTTTATGAAGTTTTATTTCTGTATCTCTTTTAGTACTATCTACTCCTTTTATTTGCACAAGTTCTAGTTCTGCATATCCTCCTTCTTCAACCTCTATGATTGTTTTAGGGTTCAACACTTTTTCACCATTACCATTACCTTCTCCAAAGTGTTTTTCTACATATTTTATGCGAGCACCCTTTCTAACTAGGAATTCATGGACTCCATCATGTTGAGATTTTTTGTCACCAGGATTATGTATACCGCAACCTGCTACTATAAGCACATCTGACCCTTCTCCAATATCGAAGCTATTGTATACCAAATCATTTAAGCCTTCTGTTGTTAAGATTACCGGTATATGCACACTCTCTCCTATTGTTCCAGGCTTAACTATTATGTCCATTCCAGGCTTATCTTGCTTCGTTACTATGTCTATATTGGCTGTAGTATTTCTTGCAACCTTTTCCCCATTTTTTCTTATATTATAGGCACCCACTGGCAATTTATGAAGTCCCGCCAACTCATCTAACATATCTTTATCTAATGAATCCAACATCTAAAAAGTACCTCCCTTTCCACAAGTTTCACCGCAGTTACAGCCGTCATTCTTTATTATTTGAGCAAGAATATTTTCTTTAGAGGTTATTTCCTTAACTTTCCCATCTGATAACACAATAACCTCATCAGCTAAATTTAGAATTCTCTCCTGATGGGATATTATAATTATAGTTGTTTCCTTGTTTCTATTCATATTTTCAAAAGTCTCAACTAATTTTTTAAAGCTCCATAGATCTATCCCTGCTTCTGGTTCATCAAATAAAGCAACTTTGAGATTTTTTGCAAGTATAGTTGCTATTTCTATTCTCTTGAGTTCTCCACCAGATAAACTTGAATCTACATCTCTATCTATGTAATCTTGAGCACAAAGACCTACATCCAGAAGCAAATTGCATATATTCACTCCTTCGTCTTCTGCAGCTAGACTTAAGAGCTCATTTACTTTTATTCCTTTAAACCTTGCTGGTTGCTGAAATGCAAAACCTATACCCTGCCTGGCTCTTTCAGTTATATCTAAATTTGTGATATCTTCTCCATCTAATAAAATAGTTCCTGAAGTAGCTTTATATATTCCCATTATTGTTTTTGCTAGAGATGACTTACCACCACCATTTGGACCAGTAATTGCATATAATTTATTTTTTTCAAGTTTTAAGTTTATATTTTGTAGAATGTTAATTTTTTTATTATCACTTTCTACTTCTAGTGATAGATTTTTTAGTTCTAACATAAGCAAATCCTCCTTATTTTAAAGCCTAGATACTTTTACATACATATCCAACAAATACATTATATTGATACATAGTAATTATTATATCATAAAAACAAATGCATCAACAAATTCCACAAATAATGATAAGTAGATTTTTAACTTTTCTTCCCTATATATTAAATTTTTCTACAATTTTTACGAAGGAATATATATTATAAAAAGCCCAACAGAATTTTTCTCATCTGATGGGCCATAATTAAAAATACAAATTTATATAAAAGTTTATTCTAACAAAACTTATTTGCTATTTATATTTCCCTCAAAAGCATTTATATACATTTGTTTTATCTCACCAATTAGAGGGTATCTTGGATTTGCGCCAGTACATTGATCATCAAAAGCCTGCTCACTCATAACATCTAAAGTTTCATAAAAATGCTGACTTGTTACCCCTGCTTCTTCTATAGTTTTTGGTATATTGATTTTAGTCTTCAATTCGTCTATTGCGCTTATCAAAAGTTGTATTTTTTCATCTTCAGTATTTCCGCCTAAATTCAAGTAATCAGCAATTCTTGAGTATCTCCACCTTACATTAGGATACTTATACTGAGGAAATGCTGTTTGTTTTCTTGGATTATCAACTGCATTAAATTTAATGGTTTCATTGATAAGCAGCGCATTCGCTATGCCATGAGGTATATGATGCATAGCACCTAGCTTATGAGCCATTGAATGACATACTCCAAGGAAAGCGTTAGCAAAGGCCATCCCTGCCATAGTGGCTGCATGTGCCATTTTTTCTCTTGCTTTTACATTATTTTCACCTTCTTCATAAGATAAAGGCAAATATTTAAATATAAGCCGAATAGCTTCTAAAGCCAAACCATTTGTATACTCTGAAGCCAATACAGATACCATAGCCTCAATAGCATGAGTAAGTGCATCTATACCTGATGCAGCAGTAAGTCCTTTTGGCATATTCATCATAAGTTCTGTGTCAATTATAGCCATACCTGGAGTTAGCTCATAGTCTGCTAAAGGATATTTCACACCAGTCTTTTCATCTGTAATTACTGCAAAAGGGGTTACCTCAGATCCTGTTCCGGCAGAAGTTGGAATAGCAACCATCATAGCTTTTCTACCTAAATCCGGAAATCTGTATACTCTTTTTCTTATATCCATAAATCTCATAGCAAGATCCTCAAATCTTACATCGGGATGCTCATAAAGTACCCACATGATTTTAGCTGCATCCATTGGTGAACCTCCGCCTAATGCTATTATGACATCAGGGTTAAAGCTGTTCATTTCATCAGTGCCTTTCCATGCAGTTGCTAAGGTTGGATCTGGTTCTACATCTGAAAATACTCTGCAATCTATACCTGTATGTTCAAGAATGTTTATTACATGATTTACGATCCCCAGATCATATAAAACTTTATCTGTAACTATAAAGGCTCTCTTCTTATTCATATCTCTTAATTCTTCAAGCGCAACTCCCATACATCCATACTTAAAGTAAATCTTTTCAGGCACTCTGAACCACAGCATATTCTCCCTTCTCTCTGCTACATGTTTTATGTTTATCAGATGCTTTACCCCTACATTCTCGGATACTGAGTTTCCTCCCCAAGAACCACAGCCTAATGTTAAAGATGGTGCAAGTCTAAAATTATATATATCACCTATGGCACCTTGAGAGGAAGGCATGTTAACTATAGTTCTTCCCGTTTTCATAACTTCCCCAAATTTTTCAATTCTATCTTTACATTTGGTTTGATCTGTATACAGTACTGATGTATGCCCAAAGCCACCAAGTTCGACCAGTCTTGCTGCTTTACGCAGGGCTTCCGTAAAATCCTTTACTCTGTACATTGCCAATACTGGAGATAATTTTTCGTGAGAAAAAGGTTCTTCAAATTCTACAGATTCTACTTCACCAATAAGCAGTTTTATGGAATCTGGTACTTGTATTCCAGCCATTTCAGCAATTTTTCTTGCATCTTGGCCTACTATATCTGAATTAAGAGTTCCATCCTCCTTTACTATAGTTTTTCTCACCATATTTTTTTCTTCTTCCTTGAGAAAATAGGCTCCTCTTTCTTCAAATTCTGTTCGCACTTCATCATAAACCTTATCTACTACTATTGCAGCTTGCTCTGATGCGCATATAACTCCGTTATCAAAAGTTTTTGAAAGTATGATTGAACTTACGGCCATTTTAATATGAGCGGTTTCATCAATAACTGCTGGTGTATTTCCTGATCCTACGCCTATAGCTGGTTTTCCAGAAGAATAGGCAGCCTTAACCATACCAGGTCCACCAGTAGCAAGAACTATGTCTGATTCTCGCATAAGCAATTGAGTAAGCTCTACACTGGGTTCATCAACCCATCCAATTATTCCTGCTGGTGCCCCTGCTTTAACAGCCGCATTGAATATAATCCTTGCTGCTTCTATAGTGCTTTTCTTTGCTCTAGGGTGTGGAGCAAAAATTATTCCATTACGAGTTTTTAATGCAATTAAAGATTTAAAAATCGCTGTCGATGTTGGATTAGTTGTTGGTATAACCGCAGCAACCACTCCAAAAGGCTCAGCTATCTTAATAATTCCAAAGGAAGGATCTTTTTCAATTATTCCACAGGTCTTTTCATCTTTATATTTATTATAAATATACTCAGCAGCAAAATGATTTTTAATAACTTTATCCTCTACAATACCCATTCCTGTCTCCTCTGTAGCCATTTTAGCAAGATGCACACGTGCATTATTGGCAGCTATAGCCGCTTGCCTAAAAATCTCATCTACAGCCTCTTGAGAATATGTAGAAAAAGTTTTTTGAGCTTCTCTAACTTCTTTGATTTTTTGAAGAAGCTCTTCTTTATTTGTAACTTTCATAAAATACTCCTCCTTTATATCTATACGCTAATAGCTTTTCACATACTTAGATTATTATTACCTCTTAAGCCATTTAATTTATATGTTTATCTGATAAATCAATATAAAAAAGCCATTCATTAGTAAGTATTTTCTTACTCTAATGAATGACTTTATATATATCAATCTATATTTCCATGATTATCGGTAAAATAATAGGTCTCCTTTTTGTCTTATTGTATAAAAACTCTCCTAAAGAATACTTTATGTTAGATTTTATTACTAACCATTCTTTAATTTTTTTCTCCATACATTTGTCTATTTCTATTTTTACTATTTCTGTTGCCTCATTCAGTAGATCACCAGATTCTTTTACATAAACAAATCCCCTTGTGATAATATCAGGCCCTGAAAGTACACTAAAAGATGCTTTGTCTATTGTTACTACTACAGTCAATATACCATCTTGTGATAAGTGTTTTCTATCTCTAAGTACTATGTTTCCAACATCACCAATTCCAAAACCATCTATCATAATTGATCCTGAACTAACTCTTCCCGACTTATTGGCGCTATTTTTGCTTAGTTCTAACACTTGACCAGTCTCAAGAATAAATATATTTTGTGAGTCCATCCCAAGATTTTCAGCTAATAAAGCATGTTGTCTCAAATGTCTATATTCACCATGAACAGGCATGAAAAACTTAGGCTTGATTAACGTATGCATGAGCTTTAACTCTTCTTGACAAGCATGCCCTGAAACATGGACTTCCTCTAAAGAATTATAAATTACCTCTGCTCCCTTTTTAAAAAGCTCATCTATAAGTCTGGATATAAGTTTTTCATTCCCAGGAATTGGAGATGCAGAAATAATCACCAAATCCCCTCTTTCGATAGTAATTTTTTTATGATTTGAATATGCAATTCTTGAAAGTGCTGCCATTGGCTCTCCTTGACTGCCCGTAGTTATAATAGTTATTTTATTGGAAGGATACCTATTAATATCATCTATACTTATAAGCTGGTCCTCAGGCAATTGTAAATATCCAAGTTCTATGGCAATGTTTGAGATTTTCTCCATGCTTCTTCCACTAAATGCAACTTTTCTTCCATGAAACAATGATGAATTAATAATTTGCTGAATTCTATTAATGTTTGAAGCAAATGTGGCCACAATTACTCTACCCTTTGCTACTGAAAAAAGCCTTGTTAAATTTTCACCTATTACTCTTTCTGAAACTGTATAACCTGAACGCTCAACATTTGTACTATCTGCCATTAATAATAATACTTTTTGAGTTCCCAACTTTGCAAAACGTTGAAGATTTATCATTTCTCCGTCTATAGGAGTATAATCCACCTTAAAATCTCCAGTGTGAATTATAACACCTTCTGGAGTACGTATGGCTAATGCACAAGCATCTGCAATACTATGACAAGTTCTTATGAATTCAATACTAAATTTTTCAGTTTTAATCTCTTCATCTGGTTTTACTTCAGAAAGTGTACAATTAGAAAGTATGTTATGTTCCTCTAATTTACTTTTTACTAATTCCAAAGTCAATTTTGTACCATACACTGGTACGTTTAACTGTTTTAAAATATATGGAAGAGCACCTATATGGTCTTCGTGTCCATGAGTCAATACAAAACATTTTACCTTTTCCCTATTGTTCAACAAATATGTTATATCAGGTATAACCAAGTCAATTCCATACATTTCTTCATCTGGAAATCCTAATCCACAATCAATAGCAATTATTTCATCATCATATTCTATAGCCGTAATGTTTTTCCCAATCTCTCCTAGTCCACCTAATGGAATTATCTTTAATTTGTTTTTACTTTTTGTTACCATCTAACCTCCTACTGGTAAAGAACTTCTCTCATTCTAGATTTCTTTACCATTAAACTTTCCTTATTATTTATAAAATTTATTTTATTATGTACATATATAGTTACTATTTCATTTAAATTTTACACAATTGTTTTACTTTTATTCACATTACCTACAAATATAAATATTTTTTACAATAATAAGACAAAGGCTCATTCCTATTAGTCCTGACGCATATTACAACTGATGATATATTAATTGTGTTTATTCTAAATATTCCATTTAATACATTGTAACACTTTTTCACCTCAATTTTTCATTTTAAGCAATTATTTTTTAAGAATTTTCAGAAATAAATATCTATGTTCACTTTATAGTACTTTTACTCACATTGTACCTTTTATTTAGGTTGACTTACTATTAACTTATACTAACTCTATCCATTTATGTGTATAAGAAAAAATCTAATTTTATCATCCCCCCATCCCAAATCCCAAGGTACATGATATCTATCTGTAGTATGAGAGTTTACCAGTGGATAACCATGTGAATCAAAACCTGTTACTATTGCAAAGTGGTCTATGTTTCCCCTGCCTTTCTCATAAGCAACTAAATCTCCCAATTGCAATTTTTCAATTACCCCATTAGGAAATCTTTCTGAAGGCTTTGTCAAATCTTTAAACTTACCAACACTAATTACACTTCCTCTTCCGCTTCCCACTATATAATTTTTTAAACCATCCGCATTTGCCCAAGCATTACTTCCTGGAGTCCAAGCACCCTTAATAGGCATACCTCCACCTTCCTTATCTCCCAATACTTGAGATGCATAATTAGTACAATCTCCACCTATACCATTGTAATCTCTATATTTCTTATTATATTTAAAATTATTACCACTACCCCAAGCAGCTCCACAGTACTTATCAGCATAAGCTATTGCCTTTTCCCTATCATAAAATCGTTTATGCGAATTTGTTATTTGATACGTTTTATTTATATTATTAGTAAAAAAATCTGTTACTTGAAAATTAGAAACATCAGCGACATAATCATTTAAGGCATCTTCAAAGCAGTCTGTATACCAATCATTATAAATAACCCATTTTTCATCTTTTTTAATCAGACTTGTAGTGTGTCTTATTCCAACTCCAAAAGAGTTAACTTGAGGATTATCCTCCTTATCATAAAAATAGTCGAACTTATATGATTCTTCCAAAGCCATTTTCATTATATCCCCTTTAGGATAAACCTTCTTTATTCTCACTTCAGATTGTATTTTATCAAACTTTATATTTCTTTGCTTTGACCAATCATTAAGGTATTTTACGCGTTTAATCTCATGTTCTAATGCCCATTTACCATATTTTTTTGAAGTATCAAAAAGTGCATTTAGCGATGTTATATCGCCAGAAACAAGTGCTTTTGAGCGTTCATTGTATATTCTCTCAACTTCTGACCTTAATTCATTCTGATCAACACGCTGAGAACAAGTATGCGCATAGACATTACAGTTTAAACATATAAAATTAAATAGAAAGATAAATATAATTAGCAATAGCTTTTTTATAGAAGTAAAAAATTTGTTCAAGTTTCATGCCTCCTTTACTAATTTTAGTTTGTTATAAGCATAATAGAAAATACCATAAAAAAATGAACAGTTAATATTATTCTTATTAAAACCTCTAACAATCTGATTCTACATATGAAGAAATCAAGTCAAAGAAATTAAAAGTCTTTTTACCTATAGGATAATAAAATTCCGGAGTATTTTCTGTAATTGCTTTAAACTCATAGCCTTCATCTTTATAGTATTTTATTATGCTAGGCAATGCACTACAGGTATTTTTGTGCATGTAATCACAATGAAGAAGTAATATAATTGATGATATCTTTCCACTATTTTTAGTCGCCTGTCTATATAATTTGTTTGGAGAAGCTTTTGGATTTAAACCATCAACTGTTTCAGCATTCCAATCATATATTTTAAAATTACAACTGTGTATTGCATTAAGATACTCTTCATTAAGTCGTTTTCGGCTGCCTCCTGGAAATCTAATTATGTTAGGTGAAATTCCAGTTACTTCATTTACTTTATCACGACATTGTAGCATTTCATTTATAAAACTACTCTTATTAGAATAAACTTTTTTGAATTTATGAGTGTAGGTATGTAATCCTATACTATGGTCCTCCTTATGAATTCTTTTAACCACATCCTCTAAACCATTAATTTGGTTTCCTATAAGAAAAAAAGTTGCCTTCACGTTATTTTCTTTTAAAACATCTAATATTTTGCCTGTAATTATATCGCTAGGTCCATCATCAAAGGTTAAATAAATTACCTTTTTGTCACTACTGTCAGCGGTTAATTTGTTACTTGCGCCCTTGATATTGTTATCTTTCGCTATTAATAAAAACCAGAAGAGAACTATAAAGAGAGTAATTAACATAATTTTTATGTATTTCAAAGCTTTCATCTCCAATTCTTAACGCTAAATAAATATATTACCTATAACTTTATACCTACATAAAATATTAATAATAGAAAATTAGTACTACTTTTTTATTATTAATATTTTACCACTGCTTAATAAGTGGTAATTTCTACATTTATTTTAAAATCTAAAAAATACATAATTAGACCTATTTTAGGAAAATTTATTATTGATAATAATATCAATAATTAAGGAGTGAATATTTCATGAGTGAAACTATTTTGGAAAAGTCAGAAGGTAGGGTAAGTTATCATGATTCTGTAGAAGAAATGCTTAAAAGAATCAGAGAAGATGGGATGTCTAATACGTTTGATAGGTACGCACTTCAAGAAAAAATCAGGTGTAAATTTTGCCTTGAGGGTTTAAGCTGTCAATTATGTTCAAATGGGCCATGTAGAATAAGTGAAAAAACAGGGCAAACCAAAGGTGTTTGCGGGATAGCTGCTGATGCCATGGCAATGAGGAACTTTCTTCTCAAAAACATAATGGGTGCAGGTACATATAGTCACCACGCTTATGAGGCCTTCAGAACATTAAAAGCTACGGCTGAAGGGAAAACTCCATTTAAAATTACAGACGTAGCTAAGCTTAAGTGGATGTGTGAAAAAGTAGGTATAAATACAAATCAAGAAATTAACGATATGGCTATAGAATTGGCTGTACTGCTTGAAGACCAGCAAAGGATTGGTGCAGAAGATACTAACATTATGGTCGAAGCCTTTGCTCCAAGAAAGAGAAAAGAACTTTGGAGAAAATTAGACATATATCCTGGCGGAACAGTACATGAAGAACAAAATTGTGTAGCTAGTTGTCTTACAAACGTAGATGGAAGTCATGTTTCCTTAGCAATGAAAGCTCTTAGACTTGGCATAGCAACTATATATAATAGTCAAATAGGCCTAGAAATGGTTCAAGATATATTGTTTGGAACTCCAAAACCACATGAAGTTAATATGGATTTAGGCATTATGGACCCAGAGTATATAAATATAGTATTTAATGGACACCAACCTTGGCCTGGTGTTGCCACCATATTAAAAGCGAGAACACAAGAAATTCAAGAAAGAGCTAAAGCTGCTGGAGCTAAAGGTCTTAGAATAGTAGGTTCTATAGAAACAGGTCAGGAATTACTTCAAAGATTTGAAATGGATGATGTATTTGTAGGGCATATGGGAAACTGGCTTACCATAGAACCATTACTAGCAACTGGTACTGTAGACGTGTTTGCAATGGAAGAGAACTGTTCACCTCCTGCTATAGATATGTATGCTGAGAAATATCAAATAACTTTAGTATCAGTAAGTACTATTATTGATTTGCCAGGACTTGACGAAAAAATTCCTTACGATCCTTCCAAAGTCGATGCTATGGCAGATAGGTTAATTGAACTTGGTATAGAAAACTTTAAAAAGAGAAAAGAAAGAAAGATTCAACCAATGGTTCCTAATAAAATTCAAAAGGCTATAGCTGGCTTTTCCACTGAAGCCGTTTTAGGTGCTCTTGGCAATAAACTTGATCCATTAGTAGATGTAATAAGTGCTGGAAAAATTAAGGGAGTTGTAGCACTAGCAAACTGTTCTACCCTAAGAAATGGTCCTCAAGACTGGGTAACAATAAATCTTACTAAAGAACTTATAAAAAGAGATATACTAGTAGTCAGTGGCGGATGTGGAAATCATGCCCTTGAAGTTGCAGGACTCTGTACAGTAGAAGCAGCTAACGAATTAGCTGGTGAAGGGCTAAAAGAAGTATGCAACATGCTAAAGATCCCTCCAGTACTTAGCTTTGGCACCTGTACTGATACAGGAAGAATATCTATGCTTGTTACCGCTCTTGCAGATCATTTGGATGTGGATGTATCTCAACTTCCAATTGCTGTTACAGCTCCTGAGTGGATGGAACAAAAAGCAACTATAGACGGTGTATTTGCATTAGCTTATGGAGCTTATACTCATTTATCCCCTACTCCTTTTATGACGGGAGCGCCTCAGCTAGTAGAGCTTTTAACTCAAAAAGCAGAGGATGTAACCGGCGGAAAAATTGCCCTCGGGGATGATCCTGTTGAAGTAGCAAATAATATAGAAGCTCATATAATTCAGAAGAGAAAAGGTCTAGGATTAAGCTAGTATTAAAGAAGTTCTATAATATTTATTAATTGGTAACATATGTTACTTATTCCTATGGTCAATAGTATTATACTATAACCAAGAATTTAAGGAGGTAAGAATATGAACAACTTAATTAAAAACATAGACTTCTCAAAGGTTCTTAATTTGAAAGAATTAATATCATATCAAGATGGTCAGGTTATAAGTAAAACCCTTGCACAGATACCTTCTGCTAATATTACTCTATTTTCACTAGATAAAGGAGAAGGTATCAGCACACACGTAACTTCTGGTGATGCTATGGTTCAAATATTGGATGGTACAGCCGAAATTACTATTGGCGATAATGTTTTTATCGTTAAAGAAGGTGAAACAGTAATAATGCCTTCTAATATTCCGCATGGACTTGAAGCCGTTGAAAGGTTCAAAATGCTTTTAACAGTAATAAAACACTAGATAATTTGTTTTAAGGGTCTGCCCTACTTAGATAAGTACGGCAGACCCTTAAACTTAGTTTACTTATATTCAACCTTTAGTTCATTATACTTTTCCATAACCTTACTACCTAGTTCATTATTAAATGAAGTTTTAGAAAGAGTTGGACTCTTAGACGACAGAAAAACTAAAGTAAAAAGACTTTCTAAGGGTATGAAGCAAAGGCTCATGATAGCAAGAGCAATTCTTAATAAACCTTCTCTTCTATTTTTAGATGAACCTACTTCTTCTTTAGACCCTGGTACCTCACAGGAAATTCATAAACTGCTTAGAGAACTTAATAGCGAAGGTACTACTATATTCTTAACTACTCATAACATGGATGAAGCAGACAAACTTTTATCCATCCACTCTAAAGAACTAAATTTAGAAGAAATATTTTTAAAGTTAACAGGTAGGTCATTATAATGGATTTTTCATTTAGGAGAGTTAACGCCTTATTTGTTAAGGAACTAAGAGATTTCATTAGAAATCCAAATGTTCTAGTTATGTGCATTTTTCCAATTATGTTTGCCCTACTATATGGAAAAATGATGACTAATCAAATACCTAAAAGCATAGCTTTAGCATTATCTTTAATTACTAGCTTAACAATGATAGGTTGTTTAGTTGCTGCAATGTTAATTGCAGAAGAAAAAGAAATTGCTTCTTTATTACTATTTGTATTCACTTGTCAAAAAGTAAAACTGGATAAATAAAAAATTGTGTAAACGAGATAGCTTATAAGTTTTCAAGTTATCTCCCTTACACAAATTCACTACTATCTTCCACAGTTCTTTTTTAGCTACCGCAAGGTCAAGAATCATTTTCCTAATTTTATTTTCTATAATTATTTTTTGCCTGTAAGTTCTATATGCTCTTCTTCTACATCAGATAATACGGCAAATACTTTTCTTATGTTACTGTCAGATATTTCACCACTATATCTTTCATAATACTCTACAGCATGTTTTTCCCTTTTGCAAGCCATCTCTAACAATATATCATCACTACTATATTGCGAATAATCCATATTCCTTAAAACTGGATCTTCTTTAAAGTTTCCTATTTTCTTATGTATTCTTGCATGCATGTATTCAACTCTTGATAATGCCTCAAATATCTTTTTAATCTCTTCACTTTTAGCAAGTACTGATGCCTTTTTATAAAAATCTCCATTAAAGATTTCTAACTTTACAGCATGATCAATAATTTTTAATGCTTCATCATCTAGTGAGCTTCTATCGTAATCATATTCTTTTCCATCTACTTGCAGATACTGTTTTGGAGCACCGCAAAATGGACAATATTCTATATTTTCCATTTTATTCGGATTTAAAAATGCCTCTTTATTAAAGTTGTAATTTTTATCATTAATCTCCATACCACAGACTACACATACTAATTTTTCCATTAGTTCTCCCCTCCCCTAATCTGGCAATTACTATGATAATTATACCACAAAACTACAAACTTTTTATCCATAAACCTCATTTTCTATCCATAATTTACGTGTTGATATGTACTCTATTCCCACATATAATTATGATTACAGTTTGTACAGTTTTCGCAGCTTAAAATTATTTGTTATAACTTTACACAATAAACAAATCCAATAAGAAAATTGAGGAGGATTTATATAATGAAAAAATACAAGTCACTATTGTTTAGTGTATTATTCGGAATAACTGCTGTCGTTTCACCGATCTTTGATGTAAGTGCTGCTTCAGAGCAAGCTTCAATTACAAGAGCTCAGGCTGAACAAAGAGCTTTAAATATGATTAATTTAACTTGGACATATTCTAATAGTAAGAATGGAACACTTTCTTCTGATTATGTTTCACTAGTTACACAACCAAGTCAATTTTCAAATCTTACTACTTCACAGGTTACGGGTATCCCTTATGACTGGGGTGGTGGAGATGGCTTAGACTCAATTTCTGTTGGAGCTCCATGGACAAACTTTTTAGATGCTATTAATAAGGGAGCTTACGCTGGTAATGTTAACATAACTGCTGGCCAGCAATATGTACCTACTACTGCCGGAATTGATTGTTCTGGATTTGTACAAGCAACCTTTAACATTCAAGACTATAAAATATCAACTTCAACCATGTTTGACAAATATTTTACAAAAATCAATTTAAATGATATTAAGCATATGGATATATTAGACAGGCCTGGAGACCATGTAGTCATATTTGATAGATGGGGAACATTAAATGGAGTTCAAGGCGCTTACACTTATGAATCCACACCAGATCAGGCTTTTGGAGGAATACAAGGTGCAAAACAATACTTTTTAACTATGGCTGATCTTAACAACGGTTATATAGCAGGAAGATATATTAATATTATAGAAGATAATTCAAACGCATCAACTTTACCACATCCAGTCAATGCAGAAACCTTTGCACAAATAGTAAATGTAAATAGCTATGCAAACCTAAGAAGTAGCTCATCAACTAGTTCTAACATCATAAGTACAGTTCCTAAAAATACTGTAGTTTATTTAATTAGCTACTCAAATGGCTGGTACCAATTAAAATACAATGGACAAGTTGGTTGGGTTTATGGTACTTTAATTGCTCCACTAAATAATGGTAACTATATAACAGTAAATAATTCTACTTATCAGGTAAATATAAGAACTAATCCTTCAACTACCTCTTCTAATATTGTAGGAGTTCTGTCTCAAGGTCAATATGCTCAGGTTTTAGACTATTCACCTGATGGAACTTGGATGAAGATTAATATTAATGGAGTTCAAGGTTGGTCCTATGGAAAATATTTAAGCTATATAAATTAGTATGATTTGTTAGATGGTGCTGTTGCATTTACAACAGCACCATTTTTTTTGGAATATAATCATTTAATTTTACATAGTTATTAATAATTGTATGATTCAAATTCTATATTAACATAGGGGTTTATTTATGAGAAGAGACAGACTTTTAAAAAATTCGATTATATTAATCAGTTCCAACTTAATCACAGGTATATTTGGATTTATATTTTCTATAATTTTATCTCGTGAACTTGGAGCTGAAGGAATGGGCCTTTATGGCCTTGTGATGCCTATATATGATTTATTTCTATGCCTTATATCTGGCGGAATGGTTACAGCTATATCAAAGGTAGCCGCTGTATACTTTTCAAAGGATGATTTTAGAAACCTAGACAGATCTGTTGATGTTTCATTGTTGTTTGATTGCGTGTGGGCTCTTATTATAGTAAGTTTTGTATTTATTCATGCTCAATACATAAGTGTTTATATTATAAAGGATACTAGAACCATTCACGCCCTACAGGTTATGTGTCCTGCTATGCTTTTTATAGCACTTTCAGGAGTCCTTAAGGGATATTTTTATGGTACTTCAAATATTAAAGTACCTGCCTTTATTGATATTTTAGAAAAACTTTTAAGAATAATAGTTTTAACAACTATAGTAACAATTTTTTCTCTTAAAGATGTGAAAAATACTGTAACAGCTGCTTATGTAACCTTGGCAATTGGTGAATTTATAAGCCTAGTATTTCTTTATATTTTTTATAAGATAAAAAAGAGCAAATATAAATATAATTTTACTATGTCTGAGGACAAGCTACAGTTACTATTTAACATATTAGTTATATCTGTTCCACTAAGTTTAAATGGCTTTTTATCTACTGCAATATCTACTGCTTCTGCTCTAATAGTACCAAGAAGACTGGTAGCCTCTGGAATAGAGTACAGCACCGCTCTTTCTATGATTGGTAGATTTAAAGGTATGTCTTTGAGTATAATCTTTTTTCCAATGACAATAATAACGTCAATATGTACAGTACTTATTCCAGATTTATCCGAGAAAATGGATAAAAAAGATTATTGGAGCGCAGAAAATAGAATATCCCAGGTACTAAAAGTATCATTATTATTAGGAATTACTACTACTATCATTTGCTTAAATATACCTGATTCACTAGGTAAGCTTTTTTATGGCCGAACTGATTTAGGTTCATATATTAAATTTGCATCTTTCGCTGCTCCACTTGTCTTTACTTCTGCTAGTACTTTTGGAATACTAAATGGTCTTGGGAAACAAAACATAATTTTAAGAAACTCATTAATTGTTTCACTTGAAGAGTTGATTCTTCTATATGTTCTTACAGGAATTTCATGGATAAATATTTTCGGCTATGGAGTATCCTTAATAATAACTTCTATTACAACATTGATACTAAACATATATGAAATAAAAAAACAATGCAGCTTAAACATCTCAACTTATGAAATACTAATAGTATTATTCTTAAGCATTTTATTATACTTTGTGCTATCTATATTAAATAATATTATACCTTCACAAATGTTTGCCCTCAAAAACTTATCTATGATAGCAATAGGTTTCCTTATATCTCTGGTTTTTATATTATTTATGATTAAAAATAAATTTAGATAAAAATAGGGGGGTCCACTTGGAACCCCCTATTTTTATCTAACTCTTTGCAAAATAAAGTTTGGAATAAGTCTAACTATTTTTCTAGGCATGCTGTTTAAATCCTCTTTAGTTATGCCTCTAGTTATTACAAGCCCAAACATATATACAAGCATTCCTACAGCAATAGCTACTAATGTAATAGAAGAATTAATAAGATAACCTCTCTTCGATAATTTTAAAAGTACTCCTAACACATAATATACCGCAAATACTGAACCACCCATTATTGTAGATGAAAATAATGGTTTTATTGCATGCACTAATATACTTAATTTTATTCCTAAAGATTTTCTAATTATTCTATGATTTAAAATTATAGGAACTAAAAACCCAACTATACTTCCAACTACTGCACCTAATATATTTATCTTAGGTATAGCTATTAGGAAATAATTTGTTATTACTTTAAAAGCTATTCCTAAAACAGAGTATAACGTTGCAATGTAAAGTCTACCTATGCTTTGAAGTATCGTAGTTTGTATTTGCATTACTGACATCAATATCAGAACTATAGAACCATAAGCCATTATATATGCTCCTCCACCTAACTTAAGAGTTTGATATACAGGATCACTTATAACTGCAAGTCCAACAGCACATGGCACTGCGATTAAAAAGCAAAGTCTAAAGGAATAATTAATCTTATTTTTCACTTGTGACTTATCCTTAATAGCGACAGCTGCTGATATTGCTGGTAATATAGCCATTGATAGAGACGATATTATTGATATAGGAACATTTAAAAGTTGCTGATATTTTGTCAAAAACCCATATAATATGTTTGCTTGAGTTTCATTAACTCCACCTGCTATTAATCTTATCTTTGTGTTAGATAAATCAACTAAACTTCCTGCATAAGTCATACCTACGCAAACCGTAATAGGAAGTCCATATTTTATTATTTTTCTCATCAACTGCTTTGTATTATATCGTCTTACATCTTCATTAGCGTATTCTTTAGGTACTCTAAATTTTTTATTTCTTTCATAATAAAACATTAAAAATGCAGCTGATATAAGTGCACCTATTGATGTACCTATAGCCCCGCCTGCACATCCTGCCTCCACTCCATATTTTATAAGAAGTGCTGCAAATAAAAGAGAAAATGCGGTATTAGCTACTTGCTCTATTACTTGTGAAACAGCTGTTGGTGTCATGTTTCCTCTTCCTTGAAAATATCCTCTATATGCTGAAGCTACAGAAGTAAATAAAATAGCAGGAGCTAATGTTAATAAAGATAAATAAGCTTGCTTGTAATGTACAATACTAGCAAAGGGACCTGCAAAAATAAGCAATATTACAGTCATCAAAATTCCAATTATACACAAAACAGATCTGGCTATTTTGAAACTTTTTACAGCATCCTTATAATTTCTAACTGCTGCAAGCTCTGACACGAGCTTAGAAATAGCCACTGGTATACCTGAATTTGTCAAAACAAATATAAATACATATACTTGATATGAAGCTCCGTATATTCCATAACCTTCATCACCTATAATCATTCTTAATAAAGGTATGTATAATAACGAGAGCACTTTTACCAACATACTAGCCGCCGAAAGTATGGCAAACCCTCTAGTGGTTGATTGTTCCTTCATTTTAAAAACCCCTATCCGCAACCTTAATCAAATAAAAATTAACGTTAGAATTTTTCAAACACATCGTTTTTAATCTTTTTAAATACTGGTGGTAAACTTTCCGCTATTGTCTTATTTTCTAAATAAGACAATTTTTCCACACAATTCCTAAAAATAAGCTTATACGCATATAAAAATTGATAATTTAATGCATATTTATTAATGAAAAAACTATTTATCTGTGATATCCCATATTTTGCGTCTCCTATTATGGGATTTCCAAGGTAACTTAAGTGAGCCCTTAATTGATGACTTCTTCCCGTTAAAAGTTCTAATTCAACTAAAGAGTATGTTCCACAACTTTTAAGAATTTTTACCTGTGTAGCTATCTCCTTAGTATCTTTCCTTGGAGAATCAAAAATTTTAGATATATTTTCATCCTCGTTCTTAGCTATGTATGCTTTATGTAACCCCTCTTTTGGTTTTCCCTTTACAACAGCCATATAATATTTCTCTATTTTTCTTTCTCTGATCATTTCATTTAACGCTTTTAATGACTCATAGTTCTTTCCATATATAACAATACCAGAAGTATTTCTATCAAGCCTATTACAAGATGCTGGTGTAAAAGTTACCTCTTTTTCTGGATTGTAATCTCCTTTATCGTATAAATATGAAAGTACATAATCAGTTAAGGTAGGTTCTCCTTTTTTGCTATCTGAATGGACTAACACCCCAGGCCATTTCTCTACTATTAACATATTTTCATCTTCATAAGTAACTTTTAGAAAATCACTTTCTATTCTTGTGAACTTTTCCTTTTTTTCGTCAGAAACTATATCTCTTGTCTCCACTAAATCGCCTTCAATAAGAGAATACTTTTCTTTAACCTTTTTTCCATTTACCTTTACATCGCCTTTTCTTATACTCTTATATATAGCACTTAAAGGCACATCTTTAAGCCATTTTCTCATAAACTTATCCATTCTCTGTCCTGCTTCATTTGGTCCAATTTCAATCTTCATGCAATCACTCCTAGTATTTTCATCTTAATTTCTGCATCTTTCTTCAATTTCATGTTCTTATTGACATATTAATATATTAAACAACACCTAATTATATACCACTATTATTACCAAAATCAATACGTATAATTATAAATATTTCACATTATCATAAGCAATCAAAACTTTTATAGTTTAATTCAATGTATAATCTTCCACATTCAAAAACTAACCTATGATCAACTTACCCATAATAAAATTACTATATTAGTTAAGTGTATAGTCTATATTAAGAATTTATAAAGAATGAAACCAGAAAGTCGACTTACCCGGAGGGATATATTAACGTTCTGGAGAGCACATTTAAACACTTTTGCCATAAGTCTTAGCTCAAATTTTTGAAAAAGCTTAGAAAATTTGATTGTTTGAGCGTAGCGAGTTATCAGATATTCTTAGCTTTTTCAAAAACTTGAGCTTTAGACTTACCAAAAGTATTTAATCGTACAGTAAGAACGTTAATACATCCCGCAGGATAAGTCGACTTTCGGCGTTACACCTCTATAAATTCAAATATTCAAAGGCAGTTTGACACTGCACTGCTACTCCAATTGGAAGACAATCTTCATCAATATCGAACAAACTTCCATGAGCTGGATGCACTATACCTTTACTTTCATTTCTAGAACCTAAATAATAAAATGCAGCTGGTCTTTCAAGAGAAAAATATGCAAAACTCTCTACTCCCATACTTGGGCTTTGAAGCATTTTTATATTATCTCTTCCTATAACCTTTTCTGCTGAAGCTAAAAGCTGTTGTACTGCAGTATCATCATTATATAAACAAGGATAACTTTCTTCTATATTTATTTCACACTTACCTCTCATGGAATGTACTATTCCCTCTACTACTTCTACAAGCCTTTGCTTTACGTAAACTCTGTGCTCTGTTGTCATTACCCTTATAATACCAGCTATAGTTACTTCTTCTGGTATTATATTTTGAGCAGTACCTCCATGAATGGAACCTATAGTCAAAACCGCTGGGTCTGTAGGCGGAAGTTCTCTGCTTATAATATTTTGAAGAGCTAAAACCACAGAGCTAGCTATAACTACAGGATCAACACCAGTATGCGGACGTGCTCCGTGAGCACCTCTTCCTTTTATTTTTATTGTAAAAGGATTAGACGCCGCGTTAACTACTCCCATTTTCACTCCTATTTTTCCAACTTCTAAGTTTTCCTCAACGTGAAGTCCTAGTATCATATCTACATGAGGTTCTTCCAATATACCTTCTTGTATCATAACCTTAGCTCCACCAGTAGTTTCTTCGGCTGGTTCAAAAAACAACTTTACATTTCCATTTAATTCATTCCTAATGCTATTTAAAACTTTAGCTGCTCCAAGGAGTATAGTAGTATGTGCATCATGACCACAAGCATGCATTTTACCATTTGTCTTTGAAGAATAATCACAACTTTTTTTATCCTGAAGCGGAAGAGCATCAATATCTCCTCTAAGTGCTATAGTTTTTTGTCCCTTCCCCCTTATTATGCCGCATACTCCAGTTCCTGCAGTTTCCCTATATTCTATGCCCTCTTTTTTCAAGAATGTTTTTATAAAATCTGAAGTTCTGTGCTCCTCATATCCAAGTTCTGGATGCATATGAAAATCTCTTCTTAACTCTACAAGTTCTTTTTTTAGTTCATTTGCCATGTTTAAAAAATTAAATTTCATAAATAACTCTCCAATCTATCGTTTTATTCCCAACCAATTTCTATGACATCTCCAGCAGAAAGCTTATCATGATATCCTGCATTTTTACCATTCAATCTAAGATATATGTTGCCTTTTGGTACTGTTAAATCAAAATCTATATAGTCAAATATATCAACAAATATATATTCTTTCTTTTCTTTTAAAATTATAGGCTCTTCATTGACTATAATCTTAAGTTCATACAATTCTACCTCATATTTTTTTTCTTCTAATACACTTAAATTTGCTTCTTCTGGTGTATCTACTTCCGTAGTATTTTGATTTTCGACTTTCTTTTCTTCTTTTGTATCTCCAATTATATCTTTGCTCTGACCTATTCCTTCATTTTTTTCTTTTATTAATTCTTCTTTACTTATTCTGTAAATCCTATCTCCTTCATTTATAATATGTCTATCAGCTAACTCTTCTCCATTTAGGAAATAAACAAAATCTTCATTAACATCTCTAAAATACTTCTTATATTCCCCTAAAGTTTCAGGATATACTATTTGAACTTCATCGCCCTCTCTTATATTATCATCAAATTGTGCTCTTACACTGTTTATATAAATAACTGGCTCTAAATTTTCTAGTATATCATTGACAAAAAAGCTTATAGACTGAATTTTTTTAACGTAATCCTTAACCTTAGGAGATGCATCCTTGCCATCCATAGCATAGTTTATTTCTATATTATCTCCTTCTTTTACCTCTTCATCTATACTTGATTTTTCACTATTGATTTTAATTTCTGCGTTTATAGCAAGAGTTCCAAAAGCAAGTCTCTTTATATCATTTAACATAAACCTTATGTTTTTTCCATTTCTGCCAATTAACACTTTTGGATTTATTCCTGCTTGCACCATAACATCCATGATTGTATGTTTATGTGAATTAAATAAGCTTATAACATTATTATTCAGGAAAACATCTATGAAATCATGTCCAAGCCTTTTAATAGAGATTAATGCAATTCCCAAAACCGTTACACCAATACTTCCTAGCGAGTTATCCAGACACACACAATCAACAACTGATTCTCTTCCTTTTATACCAACCCTTTGAATCTGCAAGTTTAATTTTTCTGCAAGAAATTCCCTAAGTTTTGGTGTATGAGCACCTCCACCAACTAGAAAAACAGCATTAGGGGATTTATCTCCATTAAGCTCTATTATCTTGCTTCCTATTTCATCAGATATTTTTCTTACAATAGGACTTATAAGCTTGATTACGTCTTCCGATAAAATTTCATTTTCTAAACCCAATACATCAATATATGTAATCTTTTCTTGCTCACTGCATTGTTTTTTTATAGTTTCTGCAGTATTAAAATCTACCAAATAATTCTGAGCTATTATTTCTGTTACCTCATCTCCAGCCATAGGAACCATTCCATAAGCACTTATAGTTTCTTTGCTGCTTATAGCAATATCGGAAGTTCCTGCTCCAACATCTACTAAAGCCAAATTTAGCAACCTTAAATTTTTAGGTACAGCAGCTTCCATTGCTGCTATCGGTTCTAAAGTAAGACTTGAAACCTGTAATCCTACTTTATCTATAACAGAATAGAGACTATCTACAACTGACCTTGGAAGAAATGTTGCTATAACTTCTGCAGCTACATTTTCTCCTTTATGTGAAAGTAGGTTAGCAATAATATATCCATTTAGATAATAGTTTTTAACGCTATAACCAACACAATATAATTTTCCTTCTGCTTGATTATTAATTTTCTCTTCTGCAGCTTTTACTGCTGTTAACTCTAAGCTTCTAATAGCGTCCTTATCTATTTCTTTATCAGATTCAATTTTTAATTCCGATTTAGTAACTACTGTCCTTAAAAATCTTCCAGCTGCTGCAATAGCTACCTGTTGAATTTTTACATTTAATTTATTTTCCAGATGTTTTTTAACAGTACTTACTGCACTAGCAACTAAAGATATATCATGAATTTGGCCATCCACCATTGCTCTCTCTTCATGTTCTATAAAATGTTCTGCTATTACATTAAATTTTTTATCCTTTATAATTCCTATAGTTCCTATTACTGAACGTGTACCAATATCAAGAGCAAATATTAAATCTTGTGGGTTAATATTATTACTGTCCATAACATTACCTCTTTTTCTATAATTTAAAAGCTCATATTCTTAGAATATGCTATATTATCCTAATAAAATTATAATTAATTATGAAATGTTTGTAAACTAGCCTATACAAATGAGTTTGATAAAATTTAGATTTTACAGAAAAATAAAGAGTACCAACAAAACATGTCAGTACTCCTAGATAACTCGCTAAATGAAAGTTCCATTTATAATTCATTATATGATTATTTTCAATATTATGTTCAAAATAAAAATAAGCACTAGTTTTTATACCAGTGCAATGTAAGGGTCAACTTACTCATTTTCCTCTAAAAATTAATAAAATTATATAACAATAAATTTAAACATTCAATAAAGTATGCTACTCTGTGAGATTTAATGAATTTTCATGCTCTGTTACATAAGGAAGTGTTTTTATAATCTCGTATACATATTTAAATGATGATTTTCCCTTTTTAATAAAATAATCTTTCTCAATCTTATTAAAACATAACATATTGCACCACAAATCAACAAAGTCTTCTTTATTCACAAAATAACTTTTCTCATCATCTTTTACAACAAAGCCATCATTATAGTTCTCAATTATTTGTAGGGCTTCAACCTTATTTCCTTCTAACATTAAACATACATCTTCCCACATTTTTTTAAAAGCAACCATTTTTACAACCTCCACGCTCAAACAATTATAACATTTGATTATTAGTATATCATATATTGTGCAATTTTAAAAGCCAATGTTACTAAATACACTAAATAATATATCACATTTTATTATGTTTACGTTGTCAATTTTCTATTTTTCAACACAATAATGTTAAACTACTATATTTAAGTATATAATATCTTGCTGTACATTAGAACCAAACTGTTTATCTTGTTTTTCTATAACATTTATAATACATCGCATAATAAAATCTCGAAGGGTAAAACTAAAGCCGAAAATAATTATATGCTTAGGAGGTAGTAAAATGTTTAAACATGAAAAACAATTATTACATGAAGTTGGTGTAGAAAAGCCTAATCCAAATTATGCAGCAATGCTTCAGGAGCAATTAGGTGGTCCTCACGGTGAATTAAAAGCAGCTCTCCAATATTTATCCCAAAGCTTCCGTATAAAGGACATGGAAATAAAGGATTTATTTCTAGATATTGCTTCTGAAGAACTGGGTCATATGGAAATGGTAGCTCAGACAGTGAACTTATTAAACGGGCATACTTTAGATGCTAATAATGCCACAATAGGAAACATTCAAGCACATGTTTCAACAGGACTTACACCAGCTTTAACCAATGCATCTGGACAGCTTTGGACAGCTGCTTATGTAAATGAAACTGGCGATTTAGCTGCTGATATTTTATCTAATATTGCTGCAGAGCAAAGAGCAAAGGTTGTATATGAGTATCTGCATAGGCAGATTAACGATAAAAAAGTTAGGGAAACAATTGATTTTCTACTTAATAGAGAAGAGGCTCATAATACAATGTTCAGAGAAGCTTTTAATAAATTACAGGACACAGGTTCCTTGCGTGACTGGGGAATTACCAAGGATTCAAAACTTTATTTTAATTTATCAACTCCAGGCAATAATAGTTTTAATGCAAATAATCCTAAAGCACCATCTTTTAACAATCCTAATCCACAGGAATTAGTACATCATTAAAATTAATACGGGGCTGTCGCACTTAGGTGTACGGCAGCCCCGTATTAGCTTTAACTCACAATATCATCTTCAATCTTTTTTACAACTTCTATTAAAGCATCTATGTTTCTTGGCACTCTTAATCTCACAAAATTTTTCCTAAGTCCTATAAAACACTGTCCTGATTCTGTAACAACATTATTTTTCATAAAGGCCTTATATAAATCAACCTCTTTATTTGGGTGCATCATTAACATTATAGGTGTTTCTAAACTGGTTTCTAATATTTTAATTTTTGAACATTCACCTATTAATCTATTTTTCGCATCCTTTATTTTATATATAGAATCCTTAATAAACTCTGAATCTCTCAATGCTGCTGAGGCTATATTATAACTTATTGTATTTATACTAAAAGGAAGTTCCACTTTTTTAAAGTATTCTAAAAGTGATTTATTGCATACTACATATCCTACCCGTATACCGGCGAGTCCAAATCCTTTTGAAAAGGTTCTGATAACAAATAAATTAGAATATTTGTTTATTAATGAAATTACCGAATTATTTCTATCCATGAATTCACCATATGCTTCATCGATAACAACAGCTATATTCATCTTTTCTGCAGCTTCAATAACCTTTATCAGTTCTGTTAATGGTATAACCTGACCTGTAGGATTATTGGGATTATCTATATAAATAGCTTGATGCCTATCATTCATTTTATTTATTAGTTTATCAGCATCAAATTTAAAGTTTATATTATCCTTTAGTTCAATATATTCATATCGACCGCCTTGACTTTTTACATCTGTTATATACTCTGAAAATTGAGGACAATATCCTAGTATACTGTATTCCTTATCTACAAAGAGCATATTAATTGTACTTAAAATTCCCATAGACCCACAGCCAAGCCTAATATTTTCACTACTTATTTTTGCAATATCAGACCAATACTCAGATAGCTCTTCCCTAATTTTAGTATATGGATACTGCGGATAGTTATTTAAACTTTCTATATTAAATAGTTCTTTATTATCACTAATTGTTCTAGAGCATCCAAAAGGATTAACTCCAAGAGAACAATCGATAATTTCTTTTTGCTCACAAAGGTATTCTTCACCTTCATCAACATAACTTACTCTACTAAAATCATATATATGCTTCTTTATCTTTATATTCATGCCTTTCCCCTCCTCAAAATCTTATGGTTTTTAACTTCATAATTTTATTTAAGGAATAAAAAAGCAATAAATATGCCAAACTATAAATGTTCTTCTAAGACCTTATCTCATCTAATTTAACATGGCTTTCCTCAAATTTAAAAAGAAGAAAAAGTGTAAAAATGTTTACATTTTTTCTTCCTTTCCATTTTATTTGTCTCTTTAAACAAATAACTCAAGTACTGATTAATTAGACATTATTTACTTCTTTGTAAATTGTTTTACATGTAAATGTATTTACACTTTATATTCTTTCAAAAGTTTATATAAAGTTGGCCTAGAAACTCCTAATAATTCTGAAGTCCTTTTCTTATTTCCACCAGTTTGTTCCAATGTATCAACTAAAACTTTTTTGTCTATCTTAACTACTTCATTTTTTAAAAACCTTTTATATTTAGATTCCTTCAATCCTGCCAACTCTAAATTTGTATCTGTAATGTAATCCCCATCACAAATATAAATAGCCCTGGACAGCATATTTTCAAGCTCCCTTATATTCCCCGGCCAAGAATATTCGAGCATCATTTTCTTAGCTTCATTACTTAATCCTCTAATGTTTTTTCGTATCTTATCGTTAAACTTTTTAATAAAATAAGCTGCAAGTAATAAAACGTCTTTTTCTCTTTCTCTTAATGGCGGTATTTCTATATACAAAACCTTTAACCTATAATACAAATCCCTTCTAAACTTACCTTGTTCAACAAGCTCCTCCAAATTTCTATTAGTTGCAGCAATTATTCTCACATCAACCTTAATAGGTCTGCTGCCTCCAATTCTGCTAATGCACATAGTTTCCAGAACCCTTAAAAGCTTTGCCTGTATATGTATTTGCATCTCTGCTAATTCATCAAGAAATAAAGTTCCTCCATGGGCTAATTCAAATTTACCAAGTTTCCCCCCTTTTTTAGCTCCAGTAAAGGCTCCTTCCTCATATCCAAATAATTCACTATCTATTAATTCACTTTGAAAATTAGCACAATTCAATGCAATAAAAGGCTTATTTTTTCTACTGCTATAGTTATGTATAGCTTGAGCGAATAATTCTTTACCGGTTCCACTTTCTCCAATTATTAAAATATTTTCACTGCTTTTAGCAAAAACTTTAGCTAATTTAATATTTTCTTTTACTCTTCTGCTTTCTCCCATAATATGATCAAAGTTGAAAAAAGCTTGGTATCCAGCCATTGTACTTGTGAGTTTCCTTGTTCTCTCTATACTTCTGAATATATCAATAGCACCAATAATTTCTTTTTTATCGTTAAATACGGGATATCCTGAGTTAACTAACTGAACATTTTTTTCTTTAAATCTGAGAAAATATTCTATATCTATAATACTTTTTTTCATCTCAAGAATTCCACTTAATAAAGGCTTATCTTTAGAAAAGCTATCTATTTTTTTACCTAATATCTCTTCTTTACTAGTTCCAATTATATTACAGCAGGATTTATTGGCGTATATCAAATATCCATCTTTATCACAGAAAGATATTCCCTCATTTACTGAATCCAATGCCCTAAGCAGTAGTTCATTAAAATTAAGACAATCTATAATTTGATTAATACAAGCCTTATCAAAGTTATTATTATTTTCAAGCAATAAATCAATAATTTTTTTAATATCATAACTGCTCATACCCTATCCCCCTCATGTACATTTATATTATTGTATTACAATAATTTCTAATTTTCTAATCAAATTTTAATCCTTCACTAATTTTTCTCTAATTATTACCTACTATTATATAAGCATAAGGAAAAACAAAACACAAAAAAATTTATGGGAGGAATTAAAATGACAATTTCAATTGAACAAATCGATTTATTAAGAAAAAGAGCAAATGTAGGTTATAAGGAAGCTAAAGAAGCCTTAGAAAAATGTAAAGGTGATATAGTTGAAGCACTTGCATATTTAGAGGAGCAAAATAAGATAAAGCCTGAACGCGAATGTTTAAAGGATTCAACTTTTGTTAAAAAAGTCAAAAACCTTATTTCAAAAGCAAACAAGCTGAAGCTTGTAGTATCTAAAGATGATAAAACAATTTTAAATTTACCTTCTACCCTTGCTGTTCTATTTGGTATATTTGCAATGCCAGTTGCAGTAACAGCTCTAATAATCGCCTTATTTACAAACTGCAAAATAAGATTTAAAAAAGACAATGGTGAAGAGTGCGATATAAATAGTAAAATAGATAAAGTTACTAATGCCGTAAGTAATGTTGCAAATAAAATAACTGAAGAAATAAAAAATGCTTAAAGTCAAGCCTGCTTATGATTTCATAAAGCAGGCTTTATTTTTCTAAAACGATGCTCATAAAAATGATATAATAAATAAAAAACATATTTGGAGGATATTAAGTATGGCAGGGGAGAAAATTCTTATTATAGAGGATGAGGTGAAGATTGCTAGATTTGTTCAGTTGGAACTTCAACATGAAGGCTATATTGTAGATCAGGCTCAAGATGGAAGAGTTGGTTTGGAAAAGGCTTTAAAAGATAACTTTAATCTTATAATACTAGATGTAATGCTTCCCTCCTTAAATGGTATGGAAGTATTAAGAAGACTAAGACAAACTTCAGAAGTTCCTGTGATTATGCTTACTGCCAAAGATGAAACAATGGATAAGGTTATGGGACTTGATATTGGGGCTGATGATTATATGACAAAGCCCTTCGCTATTGAGGAGCTTCTTGCCCGTATTCGTGTTACTTTTAAGCACAAGAGGATTTCTGAATGTAACTCTAGCATTATTGAAATAGGCAGCTTAAAGCTGGATACAGATAAATATATTGTAACCTATAATGAAGAAACTATAGATTTGACGAAAAAGGAATTTGATCTATTAAAATATTTAATGATAAATAAGGACATAGTACTTTCAAGAGAAAGCATTCTAGAAAAGGTATGGGAATACGATTATGCTGGAGACACTAATGTAGTTGATGTTTATATTCGTTATTTAAGAAGTAAAATAGATGATAGATTTAACGATAAATTTATTCATACTGTCCGAGGAGTGGGGTATCAGATAAAACATGAATAATATAAAATTTATTTTCAGATGCATATTTAAAATTATAAAGTTTCTATTTCTATCAATAAAATTCACTTTGAATTTTTTATCTAGAAACATAGATAGGGTAATTGAAAATATACTGAATAAACTTAGGTTCTCCATCACTTTCAAAATAACAATAACCTATATATTAACCTTTATTATAGTATTTTCTCTAATGAGTGCAGGAATACTTGGAAGTTTTAAATATTATATTGAAAGCGGCGCAAAGGATGATTATCTATCTATTCTCATTGCTATTTTAGCGACCTGTAATATTATCGGCTTGATTGTAATTATAATAATAGGCTCAAGAGCAAGCAAAAAATTTCTATCTCCTGTTTATACAATGACAGAAACAGTAAAGGAAATATCAATTAATGCTTTAGATAAAAGACTAGATGTAAGGGGCTCAAAAAATGAGCTTAAGGATTTAGCAAAAACCTTTAATGATATGTTAGATAGACTTCAAGTATCCGTTGAAAAGCAAAATCAATTTGTATCTGATGCCTCTCATGAGCTAAGGACTCCTATTTCCGTTATACAAGGCTATGCAAGCCTTTTAGATCGTTGGGGGAAGAATGATAAGGAAGTTCTTGAAGAATCTATTGAAGCAATAAAAAGTGAATCTGAAAGCATGAAGGACCTAATAGAAAAACTTCTATTTCTTGCCCGTGGAGATAAGCATTCTCAAAAGGTGGAAAAGCAAAAATTTATGCTTAATGAATTAATTGATGAAATATTAAAAGAAACAAAAATGATTGATACAAGTCATGACATACAAGGTGAATATAATTATGTGCTTGAAATTAATGCTGATAAAAAGCTCGTCAAAGAAGCTCTAAGAGTTTTTATAGATAATAGTACAAAATATACGCCTGAAGGCGGCTCTATAAGATTGGATTCTTATAGGAAGGATGATAATGTTATTATAACAATTGGTGATACAGGTATGGGAATTTCAGATAAAGACCTTCCTCATATATTTGATAGATTTTATAGAGCTGATAAATCCAGAACTAAAACAAATGGTGGTACTGGTCTAGGTCTTGCTATTGCTAAATGGATAATTGACCAACATAATGGTGAAATTGAGGTCTGGAGTAAAGTAGATATAGGAACAGTGGTTAAAATTTCTCTTCCTTTAAAATAGAGGGACTGTTGAACTTATAAATATATACGGCCGAAAGGTGACTTACACTCCAGGATATGTTCCCAAGCTTCTGCACCATAAAAAGTTTTTATATGTGCTTTCAGCTTTTAGAACATATCCCTGCGTATAAATCGCCTTTCTGGTGTAGTTGTCTATATAGTGCAACACCATCTTTTATTCTATATTCTATTTTTCTTTTAGTTTCTTCCACAAAGTAGAACGACTAATACCAAGCTTTTCTGCAAGAAGTGCTTTATTATCTTTTATCTCCTTGTTCATAGCATTAATTATTTGTATTTCCATATCCTTAAGCGATCCTTTTTTTATAATTAGAATATCCTCTATATTGTCGCTGGTTAAAAGTCCGCTATTTCTATTAGGAATATGTTCCTCCAGAAGCTGTTCTATAAAATCTTTATTTACTACCGATATATTTGATAAAATGACCATCTTTTCTATAAAATTTTCTAGTTCTCTTATATTACCGGGCCAATCATACTTTTTGAGTGAATTCATTCCTTCCTGTGTTATGTTATCAATACTTGTTTCATGTTTATTATTCATTAGTTCAATAAAGTTTTTCACCAAAAAAGGAATATCTTCTCTCCTTTCTCTAAGGGGTGGTATCTTCAAATTGAGTACATTGATTCTAAAATATAAGTCCTCTCTAAATTTCTTTTCAGCTACCATTCTATATAAATCAAGATTTGTAGCTGCTATAATTCTCACATCTACATTCAATACACAATCTCCACCTATCCTCATAACTTCTTTTTCCTGTAACACCCTGAGTAACCTGCTTTGAAGACTTAATGGAATCTCACCTATTTCATCTAAAAAAATAGTACCTTTATGAGCTAATTCAAATAAACCGAGTTTACCTCCTTTTTTAGCCCCTGTAAAAGCTCCTTCTTCATATCCGAAAAGCTCACTTTCTAAAAGATTTTCAGGTAATGCAGCACAATTTATAGCAACAAAAGGACCTTTTCTTCTAGGACTAATATTATGTATACTTTGGGCAAAAAGTTCTTTTCCGCTTCCTGTTTCACCTTGAATTAAAACAGTAGTAGATGTTTTTCCAAACTGCATAGCTTGTTCCACTGTTTTTTTTATAGCTATACTTGAACCTATGATATTACTAAAAGAGTACTTAGCAATCAATCCCTTATTATAAAGGTTATTTCTCACCTTTTGCTCCAGCTTTTGCAGTTTCGATATCTCCGCAATAGTAATTATGCTACCAACTTGGTTATTATCCACATTTATAAGAATTTTATTTATAATTACAGGTATATCATTTATATTGATCACTTTTCCCATCTGAATACTGTTATCTTCATATATATTAAAACCAAATTTACTTTTAAAATTAGAAATAGAAGTTCCTATTATATCATCACTGCTAATGTCTAATATCTTTTTTGCCACTGGATTTAATGTTGTAATAATACCATTTTCATCGATAGCAATAATGCCTTCTACAGAATGATCAACTATAGCTTTTAAACGCTCTGCCCTCTCTTTTTCTCTTCTTCCCAACTCTATTATATTATTTGCGGATATAATTGCTTGTTTTATAGATTTTTTGCTGCTCTTTATTAAAACGCTATTAATTTGGTTTTGAGCTGCGAGGTTACAAATACAACTCCCCATATTTACTAATGTTATTTTTTCTTCTTTTTTTATGTTTTTTATTTGATTTTTTAGTTCACTGCTGTTAGCATAAGGAAAAATCTTAAAATCTATATCTAATACCTCTTTAAATTTTTCAAGGTCATCAAGTTCCTCTGTTTTATAACTCATAAGTGCAATTTTGTTTCCATATTCCTTAGCCTTAAGCAGTGCATCTAAAAAATCTGCTATGCTAATTACTATAGATACTACAGGTATATTTACTGTTTCTCTTATTGCCTGTGCTGTTCCACCCTGGCTAATTATTACATCAAAGTTTTCTTCCATCTTTTTAGCATACTTATGTCCGTCTTTCATTATACCACCCTGATATATTGTCAGGGGAATTTTTAACTCTCGGGATATATTTTTAGCCTTTTCTGTTAAATCATCAGATATGGATATAACCAATATCTTAGGTTTCATTTGCAGTTCCTCCATCTAATTATTTATATATCTGGTGCATAGAATAAGGGTTATTGATTTAACCATCAATAACCCTTATTCTATGCACGATTAATAAATCCTCTATT
>NZ_JAEEGC010000073.1 GCF_019207025.1 Clostridium thailandense
ATTACCTTTTTTATCCACTATAGATCCACCTATTATAGCTATATCTGCTCTTAGCGGTAATTCTAAAAGATATTCTTTATCTCCCACTTTTATCTTTTGCTTTCCTTCTTCTACAATTGTTCCTACTCCAGTTTCTGTTAAGAAACCACCTATACCTGAACCGCCACATCTTATCTGCTCTGCTAATGTGCCTTGAGGTACTAAGTCTACTGCTATTTCTTTTGCATTCATCTGTCTTCCAGTTTCAGGATTCAATCCAATATGGGATGCTATAACTTTTTTAGCTTGTTTATTCATTATTAATTTTCCGATACCCTTATCTGGAAATCCTGTATCGTTTGCTATTATAGTTAGATCTTTTACTCCTTTTTTGACTATTGCATCAATAATAGGTTCTGGAGTTCCTACTCCCATAAAACCACCTATCATAACAGTCATTCCATCTTTTATATGTTCCATTACTTCATCAATACTTTTGACTTTATTCATTATTCATCACCTTCACTTTAATTTGTGTTTTGTCATAGTTATTTATAGCAACTCCTGTGCCAAAGTATTAACTTGACAAATCTTTTTTACTTAAAAAATGTATAACTATTGAAAATACTGGGTTCAATCATCATTTTTTGTTTTTATAATTTCCTGTTTTCTTCATTGATAATATAATATCAATGAAAACGTTATTCAGATTTTGATTCATTTTTGTATCAAATTACTACAATTTGAATAAAAAGTGCCATATTTGTGTTTTTTGTTTTGATGTTAAAATGTATTATTTCAATGCATTTTTGTATCAAAGACTTATATGACACAAAACAACAAAGTATAAAATAAAAATATTTTCATATATAGATGCCTTAATTAGATGCTTAAATTATAAAAAATATTTATTTGGTAGCAGTTAACATAAGTTAAACATTTTAGAGGACAGAGGACATTGAAGAAAAAAAACTTACCTTCACTGTCCTCTATCCTCTTTCAATTGTCCTCTAAAAATATATTTACTCTGCTGCTATTTCCGCTACTGGGTCTTTCTTAATTCTCATTACTACAAAGAAAGATATTACTGTACATATAACTAATCCAATAGCACACATTCCATACAAACTTCTAAATGCTTCAATACCTGTAATTGTTGATATAAGAAGTTGGATAAATGGAGATGATAAGAATCCAATATGAATACCAGCAGTTACAATACCATATGCACTGTCTCTTTTAGATAGTTCAACTTTTGTTGATGTTAAGTTCAAAATATAAGGTGGAAGTAATCCAGAACCAAAACCAATCAAACAATTAGCAATACATTGAACTGCAAAACTGTGAGTGAAATACATTACTACATATCCTACAGCAAAGATAGCTATAGATATAGGAACTAAATAATTTTTTGTTTTGTGATAAAAATTCGGAAAAACTATTCCCGATATAATACTAATTCCTCCTGGAAGTGAAATTGCTATACCAATCATCCAAGGTAAACCAATGTGTTCTGTAACCATGAACAATGCAGTATTATTAATATTAAATGAGAAAAACATCCAGTTAACTGCCATAAAAAGAAGTAATCCATATACTATCTTCGGAACCCCTTTTCCTGAAGTTTGTGTATTTGATGCAGCAGGCTGAGCAACTGGAGGACATTTTGGTAATCCAGCCATTGCAACAAACATTATGAGAATACAAACAGTAAAGCATAAGAATGGATATTTCCATCCAAGTGTTAAAATAAACCCTACTGCAATACTGTCAAGTACATTAGCTACATTAGCTACACTGGTAGTTGCACCAAGCATTCTCTCTCTTTGAGTTCCTGTAAACAGTTCTGCAATAATAGAATTTGGAAGCGGTAATACCATACCAACCCCTATACCAGTGATTAATCTAAAGACTAATACTTGATGCAGCGTATGACAGAAAAATGGTGTGATACCTGCAAGACCATAAATAAGTAATCCTATTATAATCAAATTCTTTTTATCGTATTTCTTAGCCAGTTTTCCTGCAATTATACTAAAAGGAATTGATGCAAAGAACGGCATAACTACAACTAGCTGTAATTCAAAAGTTGAAGCAGTAGGAAATGCTTTTCCTACTTCACCTAATATTGGAGCAACTACTGAAAGTTCATATATCCAAACAAAGGGTATTAACAGAATCGTAAAAACATTAAATTTTGACAATTTTTTATTACTCATAGGTAACCTCCTTGATATTTTATTAACAATATAATATATATAACTGCCTTTAACAAATTAAAAATCCTCATTGTTAAGATTGTTTTTAAACAATATGTCTTGAAAATTTTTTGCATAACAAAATATGTTCGGCAAACCTTCCACAGCTACTTGCCCAAGCTATTTTACAAATAACAATATAGTTATGCCCTTATCTTTTAGATTTAATTATCAGATTTAATAATAACAATTTCCAGCTAAAAGATAAGGGATAAATCAAAATAAAATTGAAGTAAAATTAGGAATTATATAATATATTCTAACGATTTTTATTTTTTAGTTTATAGTTTTGATAATTTAAAATTAAAATCCACCATAGGTGTAAACTCTATCTGCTACATCTTTATTTACATCATCTTCATCTATTTCAGCAACGCAGCGAACCATAGATCCATCGCCCATGTACCATCTGATTGGTAGACATAAGAATCTGAAGCGTTTTCCAGATACTTTATCTAAATCTCCACCAAGGTTTTCAACACCAACGATGCCATGTCCTAACATTTCTTTATGGCAAGGTTCCCATGTTCCCCAGCATCCGATTGCTTCTAGATCACCGAATTTAGCATCATAGGCCTCTTGGCCGTGCAACTCTGATGTATTCTTCTTTGTCAAACTCAGCATAAGCTTCTTCACCAAACTGCTCTTTGTATTCTTCTGTAATTGGTTTTCCTGAAGCGCCAAGTAAGTTTAATCTAGTAGCTCCATTATTACCCATGGCGGTGTGAAGAGGATGGTCAAGGGCCTGTCCATCCATTGCAACACATTTTACTTTGTGTTTTACAAACCATTTTCCAGCTTCAAGACCTGTTCCACATGCGTAATGATAATATGCCTTTGAATCATCATATTTACGATGCATTCCTGTATTTAAGCAAACAACCATTCCTTCTAATTCTTCTGGTTTAATATTTGCACGTTTGCAAGCATCTTCAAGATGTGCTGCTGTGATTAATTCCCAACGTCCAACTTTGATTTCTAAGCAAACTGCATCGCCCATGTATGCATCAACTGGCATTTCATGAGTATAACGAGCTCTCTTTCCATCGAATTCAATTTCCATAACATGACGTGGCGCATCACAGTGTGTACCAGTGTGTTGTACACAATCTATTCTTTGTGTAAGAACTCCGCCTTTTGCCATTGTGTGCATAGAATCAATTACTGGCTTTACAAAGTAAGGCCAACGTGGTATATCTGCACTGAACGGATGTGTTAAATCTATATATACTTTCTTTCCCATTTTTATATTCCTCCTAGAATTTCATAATTATTTTTTCAATGTTTAAATATCTAAGCATATTTTTAGCAGAGGACAGATGACAGTGAAGGTAAGTTTTCTTCCTTACGTCAGAAAACTAATTTATTTCTTGTGGATTTGTTTCACTAAAGCGAAACATCATCGGTTTAATTAATCATGGCTTAATTAAACCTTATTTACCAAAGGTAAAATTAAAGATTTTTCGTAGTATAACGGAGAAAAATCCACCTTCACTGTCCTCTGTCAAATGTCCTCTGTCCTCTAATAAAGCAGAATCACAATTTGCTTATGTTTAATTGAAAATTTTGTATATGCTAAAAGCTGAATTAAATTTTAGTTAGCCCAATATCCGCCTTCTGTAGCAACATTAGCACCTGTCATAAAGTCACTTGCACTAGAAGCAAGGAAAATGCATGGTCCTACAAAGTCTTCTGGTTCTCCAAGACGACCAATTGGAAGACGTTTTAAGAAGTTCTTATAAACAGCACTTTCTGGATCAAACATCCATTCAGTTAAGTCTGAACGGAACACTGTTGGATTAACTGTATTAACATTTATTCCATATTTTGAAGTCCATTCGCATGCAAGTGATTGAGCCATAAGATCGATACCAGCTTTTGCTGTACAGTAACCTGTGTAGTTAGCCATACCCATCTTTGAACGAGCAGAAGATACCATTATAACTTTTCCGCCTTTTCCTTGTTCAATCATCTTTTGTCCAACATATTTACAGAATAACCATGTTCCTTGAACATCTGAGTCCATAATCTTTTTCCACTCAGTTAACTCTTGTTCTACTATTGGTTGTGGATTATTATATCCTGCTGCTGTTACTAATACATTGATTTCTCCAAATTTAGCAACTGTATCATTAACAACTTTTTGTACATCTGCTTCTATTGCTGGGTCTCCTGTTGAATATCCACATTCAATTCCTGCTGCTTCCAATTCATCACAAAGAGCTTTACATTTTGCATCTCCACGTCCTGTAACGAAAACCTTCATACCTGCATGTCCATAACCAAAAGCAATTGCTCTTCCGAAAGCACCTGTAGCTCCTGTTATAAGGGCAACTTTTCCTTTAACATCAAATAAGTTGTTTACAAATTGTTTATCAAGCATTTTATTCTCTCCTTAATACTTAATTTTTATAACTGATCTTATTTATAGCTTATAACTACTAAAACTGTAGCTACTGTATTTGTTTCATTAATCATTTCTCTTCCTTCATTTGGTCCCATGAAAATAGAGTCATTCTTTTTAAGTACAAATGTTTCATCTTTTGATTTTACTGTAATTTCTCCATCTAATACGAAGTATATTTTCTCAGTTGGTGAATCTTCATATGCATATTCAGCACCACCACCTGGTAAGAAATAAGACATTCCCATCCAAAATTGTTTTGCTCCTGTTTCTTCTGTTCCGTGTAATTTCATTGATCTCATGTCAAAATGTAATGGAGCAAGATATGCTTTTACATCCTTTAATTCAACTTTTTTCATTTTAATTTTCCTCCTTAAATTTGGTATCTATAATTATATTTTTGTTTTTCACACTTATATATTTAGCAAGTGCCGTGCCAAAGTGTTAAAAAACTCACAAAATCTTATTTATATTTTTTAAAAACAGCTTGAAAGTATTGATTCTATTACAAAAAAAATTTTAACAATCTATTTGGATTTGATTGTTAAAATTACCTCAATGAAAACGTTTGATAACTCACAAAGCTTTTTTAATACAAAATCGAATCGTTTTTTGCTGAGAAAAATCAAAAAACCATTACATATATGGTTTTTTATCGTAATTCAATTTTGTATCGAACCAATTTGTATTTGTATCAATATTAAACGGTCAAAGACTTTATAAAAAAGTTAACTCTTTTAAATAAAAAAATACATCTATTTAATTTGACCTGTTTGAGTAATCATCACGCTTTCTATTTTAAAATCATACTATATAAAAAATATCTAAAACAGGTGAATAACATGGGTAATAATGATACTACTGAATTAAAAGACTTAATATTTAAAATTGCCGGGATAATATCTGGCAATGAAGGTTGTTATAATTCTATAAATCAGTATGATGGTTCTGCATCAAGTATAGGACTATTACAATGGAATGGTCTTAGAGCAAAAAGACTGCTAAAAATTATTATAAGTAAAGACGAAGAACAGGCTAAAACAATTTTAGATGGAACCAACATTTTAGATGATGTGAACAAAGATGATGAGTTTTGGGATAATAAAATATTAGACTCTTTTGAATGTAAAGCAATACGAAAATTATTAATCACCGAGAAAGGAGTAATTGCTCAAATTGAACTACTACTGGTGGATATAGAGGCATATATAAATCATGGAAAAAAGCTAGGAATAAAGGATAAAAAAGCTCTAGCATTTTTTGCTGACCTAGAAAATCAGATTGGATCCTATAGAGCTGAAAAAATAATACAGAGCATTGATCCCGAAAAAGAATTGACTATGCTTAACATTTTAACCGCCTCAGCACTGGAGCCATCCTTAACTCATACCATATCAAGACGGAAATGCACCTATGAAAGAATAATAAATGAAATTTAAGCATCAGACTATTACTTTAAATCTGATGCTTAAATTTCTCACTTATAAAAACTTTTATAGAATAAAATAATCTATATTTATAATTCCTCAGTTATTATTTTCATATGTTCACCACTAGTTTGAAAGGAGCCTTCACCGTATTCATCATCAAAGTTATTATTGCCCCAAAACTTAAATATCTTAAAAATTACCATTGTTCCAAGATCAAAAGGTCCTACTATAAAATCTCCGCTATTATCAGTTATAACATACCCAATTAGTTTTATATCTAATGGATCTTCTTGATAATTTTTACCTGCCTTAAATACTTGAACTAAAGCTTCAGGTACTCTTTTAGGGTCCTTTAGATTGTCATCCCATACTGTACCATAAATAACTCTTTTCTCAGTACTGTTTAATATAAAATCTAAATTCATTTGTTCCACTTCATTTTTAACTAGTATGTCATATCTTGTTAAAATTCTATTCACGTTTTTTCCTCCTTTATATAATAAAAAGCTTAACTGCAATTAAATAAAACTATTATATTCTATGAATTGAAAAAATTTATGTGACTATTTAAACCCGAAGGTTAAACAATAGCTTACTATCAAACATATACTATAAGGAATTCTAAATATAAAAGAGGTTTGAAAAAAGGAGGCTAAAATTTTGTGCGTATATTGTTTTTTTTAAGTGGTACAATGTGGCGACATACCCTTCCAGAAGGATTTATAGAAGCTGGGCATGAAGTTGAAATTACAGATACCCTTGATGAAGAGATGATTAAAAATAAAATGCTTCAGTTTAATCCTGACTTTTCTATGAGTCTTGGTTGGGGACATGAGCAGATTACTAAAAATCAGCTTATTATAAGAAGATGTGTAAAGACCTCAAAGGTTCCACATATATACTGGTCTATTGAAGATCCTGCTTTCACATTTTCTTTTTCATTACCTCTAATTCAAAGAGTTCAACCTGATTTTGTATTTAGTATTTGCCCTTACATTGTTGATTTTTATCGAAAAATTGGAATTAAATCTGCTTATATGGATTTTGGATTTTCTCATAAAATTCATAAACCTGTTAACTATGATAAAGCTTATGATAGTTCAATTTCTTTGGTTGCTAATGCTTACCCTAATGTACTAAAAAATCACCCTAAGCATTACAGGCATACTTCTATAAAAACACTAATAATTCCACTATTAAAGAATAATATGAGAATTGATTTTTGGGGTAAGGATTGGGATAAAATGGACTCCTATCTTGACTTTCACATTCCAAAGGAATGGCTTCATGGATATTTATATTATAGAGATGCAAATAAGGTTTACTGCTCCTCCAAAATAATATTAGGCTTACAAAACTATCCTAATCAACTTACTCAAAGAACCTATGAAATATTAGCATCTGGCGGATTTCTACTAACTTCTAATACACCAGCAGTAAACCGCTTATTTAAATCTAATGAACATCTAATAACCTCTTCATCCGTCGAGGATACAGTGGCACTTGTAAATTACTACTTAGAAAATTCTGACGAAAGACAAAAAATAGCTGGTTATGGTAAAACAGCTTTATCTGGTTGTAGTTATAAAGATAAGGCTGACTATATAATTGAAACCTTAAAAAAATATCGCATAATTTAATAAGCTTTGTTCATTAAAATAAAAGAGGAAATTGTACCTCTTTTATTTTAATATTGTACTAACTGTTACAAGCTTATATTGTCTTGCTTCTAAATTCACAATAGCTCTATCAGTAGCCTCTGCGGTGTTATTACCTGCAATATGCATAAGTACAATATCTCCATTTTTTGAATTTACTAATATTCTATTTACTATTGACTGCATAGGCGGCAATGTCCAATCTAAGGTATCAATGCTCCAATAAATACTATATTTATATCCAGCTTCACCAACAGCTTTTAAAACCTCAGTATTCCAATGCCCAAATGGATGCCTAAATAATGTAGTTTTAATTCCAGTCACAGCTTTTATTGCTTTTTCTCCCTCTATAACAGTCTTAAGCATATCACTATAAGATATTTGGGTCATGTCAGGATGATCTAAGGAATGATTAGCTATTTCATGGCCTTCTGAAACTATTCTATTAACCAGTGCTGGAAATTTATTTGCCCAAACTCCTGTTGTAAAAAATGTACATTTCACATTATTCTTTTTTAGTACATTTAGTATTTCAGAAGTTTCCGAATCCTTAGTACCAGTATCATAGGTAAAGGCAATCTGCTTTTTATTTATATTTCCGTGTTTTATAAGAATAGATGGTGATTCATTATCTCGAATCATATTCAAAACATATACACCTTCTTTTAATAAGTTATATCATATATAAATTCTATTACATATTATGATACTAATACAAAAAAGTTCGAGGTGAATTTCAGTGAAAATTCTTTTCTTGCAAAGCCATCCTATGTGGATACATGGGCTTCCAAATGGCTTTAGGGATATTGGACATGAAGTAAAAGTATCTGGCGAACTAACAAAGGACAATATTCCCGAAATGATTTTAAGTTTTAAACCAGATTTGATTATCAGTATTGGCTGGACCAATGACACTGCTAATGAAAAGGTGAATTGGATAAGAAAGTATGTTAAGTTATATAAAATTCCTCATGTATACTGGGCCACAGAAGATCCAACTCATACCTTCAGTTTTACATTACCTCTAATTCAAAAAATGCAACCTAATTTTGTATTTACAATTTGCAAAGAAAGAATAAATTATTATAAAAAACTTGGAATCAAAGCCGACTATTTAGACTTTGGCTTTCACCCCAAAGTAAATTGCTTTACAGGTGTGGAAAATAAATATCATTGTTCTATAGCCGTAGTTGCCAACGGATATCCAAAAAACTTAACAATATACCCAAAACACTACAGGATACAATCTCTTAAAACACTTCTCTCTCCTCTTATTAAAGAAAATATTAGAGTGGATTTTTTTGGTTGGGGATGGGAGAATTTATCTTTTATACTGGGTGAAAATATACCAAAAGAATGGATTCATGGATATTTAGATTATACCCTTGCAAGCCAAGTTTACAGTTCTTCTGATATAATATTAGGCATACAAAATCATCGTACACAAGTTACTCAAAGAACCTATGAAATTCTTGCTTCCAAAGGTTTTTTGCTGACCTCTGATACTCCAAAAATAAGAAGTTTATTTATTCCTGGAAGGGATATAGTAGTTTCTTCCTCGCCTCAGGAAACGCTGGATTTGGTTAGGTACTATCTAAAAGATAAAACAAAGCGTGAAGAAATAAGGAATAATGGTCAGCAAGCAGTCCAGGTTCATCATTACAAGAACAGAGCTAAGTATATGTTAGAGGTCTTAGAAACTGAACATATACTAATAGAAAAGTAGAAGATATATAATTATGTCTTCTACCTTTCAATTATTAAAAAATAGCTTGGGCAAGTAGCTGTGGAAAACCTGCCAAGATATCTTTTTATCTAACTTATTTTGCTAATATTGTTTCTAAACTTATATATTGTACACAATAGTATTATACAACATATTTGTTTTATAACAAAGATTGCTGAAATTATGGGAATAGACCCTCATGACAACACACTGATGCATCATTTACACCTATATTTTAAGATATTGGAGTATATTAACTAAATCTATTCAAGATATTCCAGTATCTTGAACGAAAGATATATACTGAAAAAATCATCAATATCATTTAAATCAACATTCATAATTTCTTCTATTTTACTAATTCGATAATATAAAGTATTTCTATGCACATGCATTGACGCCGCTAGCTCTGACTGATTTTTAAAACTCATTATATAAGATTGAAGAATTTTAAGGTAATTTGTTTTATTCTCACAATCATAATTCATTAATGTAAAAATTGAGGGATGACAGAATTCCTTAAGTGCCTCCTGACCAGAACATAAATCAAACATATTTTGCAGAATATAATCATCATAAAAAAATAGAAGCATATCTTTTTTTAAGTGCTTTCCTGCGCTAATTCCATCAAGTGCTTGCTTATAGTATTTCTTCAAATCAAGCAATCTACAAAAATTACGACTAACTCCACTAAACATACCAGTGTCTTTCATAAATTGTTTCAACTTTTCTAGTTGAATATCACTTAATTTTTTATCAGTCCTAGTTCCAACTACTACAACTATAGACCTTTCATATAATACACAAATGGCATTTCCAAATACATTTTCAAAAAATCCACTAACATATTTAATCGGAATATTAGATATCTCCTTTTGATTTGTGGTAACAACAATCACTCTCAAGTTTTTCTTTAAATTCCAGCTAACAAATTTAAGCTTTTCTTCTAGAGTTTCTTGGTCTTTCACTTTACCATCTAACAGATCCACAATCAGTAGTTCAAGCTTACTCCCATCCAGGTTTTCATAATACTTGTGCTTTTGCAACTCCAGTGAAACTGTATCGCTTAAGCTTTTAATTAATAACATATCAGTCTCACTAAAAGGCTTAAAAGCCTCAAGTACAACGACCTGACCTATAACTTTATTACCTATAAAAATATTTGACCATAACCTTGATATCTTTACTTTCCCTTCTAGGTCAAAGGTAGGTCTTAACATATAATTTTTATTTTGTTCTATGCTAATTTTCTTTTTTTCCTTCTGAAGAGTTTTATATTCAGCATCACTCATATTTTTAAAATATACAGGTATCTTCACATTATTTGTGCTTTCTATAAATCCATTCTTCATAAGATACTGAAAACCATCATATGGTTGATAACCTTTGGAAGTAAGCTCTTTCCATACATAATCATCCACCATAATATCTTGTGTAAAAGCAAGTATACTAAAGCTTATATCTCTTACAAAAATAGGATTTCCAATAAGTTGAAAACCCATATTAATAATCTCTTGAATCCCATTTCCTTGCGAAAGAGTTTCCAGTAATTTAGATGAACCCTCTGTTAATTTTATGTATTCAGAAAAAATATCTAGAACCTTGTTAAAAACAGCTAATACACAATCACCAGATATAAAAATAATATTAAAGTTGTCATTTGTACTAATAGAAGTAGGCATTGAAGCTTCTGATACAATTAAAATATTGCCTTTAGTTAAAATATCTAGTGTTACTTCAAGATTTGACATGTCTCCTACATAAAGAGTATTAGGATCAAAATCCAAAAGTCCAGGTTCTAAGTAGTTGATATACTTAATATTAGTTATATCTTCTCTGTTAATATACACCTTAGGTTTGTATTGACTTAAATTTTCCACAAGATTACTGATATGCATATCCATAAGCTTCCTCCTATAACATTGTGCATAAGCACAAAACTTAAAGACAATTATTTAAACACATGTCCATTGTGATAAAAATAACTTGATAGTAAACTATTTCATAGAAACGCAATTATATTGATAATAACATAAAAAGGAGTTGAATCAAATAATGGTCGACAATACAATCTCAAAAACTATAAAAAAAGCTGTTGCCATAGGTTCATTGTTAACTATTTCAACAAGTATAACAGCCTGCAGCTTAACTAACAAATCTGATGACAAGTCAACCAATAATACTAAAACCACTGCAAAAGATCAAACCAAATTCGCAAATGGTGAGAAAAAACCAAATGTAATTTATATTATCCTTGATGATATCGGTTTCTCAGATTTAGGTTGCTATGGTTCAGAAATAAGAACTCCAAACATAGATCAGCTTGCTGCAAACGGTTTGCGCTATAATAATTTTAATACTTGTCCCTTTTCCTCAGCAACAAGAGCATCTCTTCTCACTGGTAGAGAAAATAATTCCGTTGGAATGGGACAAGTAGCAAATGTATCATTAGAAGCAGACAGACCTAATTTGCAAGGAAGTATAACTCCTGAAGCAGGGACCGTGGCAGAAATGTTGCAAGATAAAGGTTTTAGTACATTTGCTGTTGGAAAGTGGCATGCTGCACCTACTAATACAGTAACACCTGCAGGACCATTTAAATATTGGCCATTAGCTAAAGGTTTTGACAAATACTATGGATTTATGGATGGTGAAACAGACCAATATAATCCACAGCTGGTAAATGGAAATGAAGTGGTACAAGCACCAAAGACTGAGGGATATAACCTTAATGAGGACTTATTAGCACATGCAAAGCAATATATTACTGATCAGGTTTCACTATATCCAGACCAACCTTTCTTTATGAATTATGCTTTTGGGACTGGACATTCTCCTCAACAGGTTCCTAAAAATTACATTGATAGCTATAAAGGTGTCTATGATAAAGGCTGGGATGCAGTACGTCAAGACCGTTTTAATAAAGAAAAACAGCTTGGGATAATTCCATCTAATGCTACCCTAACTACTTCAGATCCTACTGTAAAACCATGGAATAGTCTTTCAGAGGATCAAAAGAAGCTTTATGCTCGATTTATGGAGAATTATGCTGGATACATAACACAAGCAGACGAAGAAGTAGGTAAATTGATAAGTTACCTAAAAGAAGTAGGACAATATGACAATACTATGATTGTTCTTCTTGGTGGAGATAATGGTGCAACCAAAGATGGTGGACCTGATGGTACTGACAGCTTTATCGGTGCCATGTCTGCTGGAAGAAATCCATCAGCAAAGGATCTTATGGCTAAATATAACTACATTGGTAGTTCAGAAATGCAAGCCTTATATCCTAAAGGATGGGCTCAGGTATCTAATACTCCTTTCCAAAATTACAAGGGAAGTGTATACCAAGGCGCTTTACGTAATGGACTTATAATATCATGGCCTAAAGGTATCAAAGACAAGGGCAGCATCAGAAGCCAGTATGTTCATGTAACGGATATAACTCCTACAGTTCTTGATGTACTTAAATTTGAAGCTCCAAAGGTTCTTAAGGGAGTTACTCAAATGCCAATGTATGGTACTAGTATTGCAAGTACCTTTGATAATGCTAAGGCTCCTGAGATTAGGGATACTGCAATTACTTATAATGCACCTAATAGGGCTATTTATAATAAAGGCTGGAAAGCTATTGCTACACATAAAAATGGTACTTCTTTTGATAACGATAAGTGGGAATTATACAATGTAAGTGAAGACTATTCCGAATCTAAGAATGTTGCAGATAAATATCCAGATAAACTAAAAGAACTTCAGAAATTGTTTATGTCAGAGGCAGAAAAATACAAAATATTACCATTGAAAGAGCTTAGTCCTAGAGATATGGGATATGTCAAAAAGGGTTCTGCTGCAGACCGTAGTACATTCAAATATTATCCTGGAGTTGGTCACATCAACGTATCAGCTGCACCACCAATAAATGCTAACAGTTTTACTATAACAGTTCCTGTTACTAGAGATAATACATCCACCTCAGGAGTTCTTGCTGCAATGGGTGATAATATGGGTGGTTATACCTTCTATGTGAAGGATAATAAACTTGTATTCTTATACAATAAATTTGAAACAATTTCTAAGATAACCTCCAATATTGATGTACCAGTTGGAAAATCTGAATTGAAGTTTGACTTCAAGAGAACAAGTATGGCTAGTGGTACAGGAACATTATATATAAATGGACAAAATGTAGGTCAGGGTGAAATACAAACTACTGCTCAGGTTACATTAGAAGGTTTAGATATTGGAAAAGATACTCTGTTACCTGTATCTAAAGATTATAAAGATTTAGGTGAATTTCCGTTTACAGGTAAATTTGATTATGTACAATTCAATATTACTAAGTTTGTACCAAATAATCAAAATGGTGCAAAAAAACAATAGTTTATAAATTAAATAAATGAGAAAATGCATGGGAAACCCTTCAGCTGTACTCAATAAATTATATGGCAAGATTCCCATGCTTTCTCTATATAATTATAAGACTAAATGAATAAATAATTCAATTTAATAAATGTGTGAAGGAGTTGAATGTAATGAAAAAAGATATGATAGGAAAAGGTTTTCATATCTTAACTAAGCCTATAGGTCCTATTTGTAATTTGAATTGTAAATACTGTTTCTATACAGAGAAAAAGGCACTTTATCCAGAAAAAAAGGATTTTAGAATGTCAGATGAAGTTCTTGAAGCCTTCATTCATAAATATATATCCTCACAACAGATTCCTGAAATACAGTTTGTATGGCAGGGAGGAGAACCTACTCTAATGAACCTTGATTTTTTTCATAAAGTAATTTCACTACAAAAGAAATATGCTGACGGCAAGAAAATAATAAATTCACTGCAAACTAATGGAACTCTCATAGATGATAAATGGTGTAAATTTCTTAAGGAAAATGACTTTTTAGTTGGATTAAGTTTAGATGGACCAGCTGAACTACATGATTTATATCGTATATATGTTAATGGAAATCCTACTTTAAATAAGGTAATCAATACACTTTATTTATTAAAAGAATATGAAATTCCATATAATGTTCTTTTGTGTGTAACAAAAGAATCTTCCAAATATCCAATAAAGGTATACAACTTTTTAAAAAAATTAGGAGTGGAGTATATACAATTTACACCTGTAGTTGAAAGAATTCCAGATGATATGTCAGCTCAAATAGGATTAAAACATGCATCCCCTGCTTCAAAAAATGATGAAAATCAGCAAAAATTAGTAACTGATTTTAGTGTTGAAGCTGGATCATATGGGAACTTTTTAATAAAAATATTTGATGAATGGATTCAAAAAGATGTAGGTTCCATATATGTAATGAACTTTGAATGGGCACTTGAAGCCTGGATGGGACTGCCTTCAACAATATGCATATTTTCAAAACAGTGCGGAAGGGCACTGGCAATAGAACATAATGGTGATATTTATTCCTGTGATCATTATGTTTATCCAGAATACTATTTAGGAAACATCCTAGTGAGTAATCCTAAGGAAATGGTTGAAATGAACAAACAGAAAGCTTTTGGACAAAATAAGGAAAGCTCCCTTCCTGAAGTATGTAGAGAATGTGAAGTTAAATTTGCATGCAATGGTGAATGTCCTAGGCACCGTTTTGTTAGAACCTATGATAATAAACCAGGGCTTAGTTATCTTTGTCAGGATTATAAAAAATTTTTTAGGCATATACACAAGTATATGAAGGTAATGGTTCAGCTTATTGAAAATAATCTTCCTGCATCTAAAGTAATGGATGTGATAAAAGGACCTCTTGTAATTACCAAAAAATAAACTTCTATTATTTTACTAAATTTATTGGCTATGATAAAACAATGATTTTTTAAGTTATTATCCTAATTGATTCAAAAAATATAATTTAAGTTCTAAGTCAAAAAAACTATAATTAAAATGATGTAAATAAGATAATCACTCTTAATGTCAAAGATACTTCTGGTAACACATTAGATAGTATAGCTGATTCAAGAGTTATTGCTGGAAATAGCACTCTTAGTGCAGCAACTGTAGATCAAAGTACAGTTCAGCTTTACTATGATAGAGATGACCTAAAAATTGATCTTAAGTTCTCAAAATCCATTAATGATTTAGATCCAAGTGATTTTACACTTAATGGTATAAAACCAGATAGTGGATATGTGAATGGAGATAAGGTGACTCTTATTTGGAAGGATAGTAGTAAGAGTAATATTGTATCAGGTACTAAGGTACAATATGATTATGATAACACTAATATTCAAAATTCTGATGTAAATACTGAACCATCCGCAATTGATGTTATTAAAGATAAAGGAGTAAAGGCTGTACTTAAGATTGCAGATGGTACAACTGCAAAGACTAATGATGTATCAGGAAAGCCAATAGCTTCAACATCAGATACTAAGTCATATAGCAGTGAGTTAATTCCTTATGATTATTTAGCGGCACCAAAGACTGCACCAGATTACTGGGTAGTGGAGTCTCCAGCAACAACAGGAACTGATGAAGCAGCTATATTACTTACATTTGATACTCCTCTAGATGAACACAGCGGTATAAAAACAGATGATTTTATATTTACAGCAGCTGATGGCACTAAATTGGATGTCAATAATGTGAGTATTAGTGGTAATACTGTTAAATTTACATTTTACGGTACAAGATATGATAGCTATTTTACAAAGAATAATAAAATTTCTATAAGAGCTAAGAGTTCAGTATCAATTAGAACGCAAAGAGATGCTGATGGAAATTATGCTGGCTATACTCCATCAAATGATGACTGTCACCCTAACTCTATATGCACGTCTCTATTAAACTCTTGCATCAAAGTTTAATTTTTGCACAGCCTGCTAAGAAAGGCATCAATGAAAAACTTGGTGTAAACTAGAAAAGTAGAAGATCTATAATTATATCTTCTACCCTTCAATTATTTTAAAAATAGCTTGGGCAAGTAGCTGTGTAAAACCTGCCAAGATATCTTTTTACCTAACTTGTTTGGCTAATACTGTTTCTAATTTATATATTTCACAGTAGTATTATATAACATATTTATTTTATAACAAAATGATAAAGAGAAATGAGTTCATTCCAAAACATAACAATATTTAAAAATATACTTTAGGTTACAGGCTCTTCTTTACGTAACGCATCATCAAAACCCGCAGCAAAATCTGTAACTTCTTCCCCCTTAGGAAGAACAAGATTTAGGATTATCGATGCAAGAGCACCTACAACTATTGCAGATCCGAAAATATAGCTAAATAGTAATGGCATCTTAGCAACTATTGTTGCTGGAATTATGTTTGCACCAATACAAGATAAAACTGAAAGACCTATAATCATTTGGTTTCTGTCGTTAAAAAGATATGATTTAACGCTGTCAAATCCACTCATCGTTATTAAAACAGCTACAATTGAATATGCTCTCCAAATAACTGTAGATGGAATGATAGCAATAAGGGCCATAAGCTTTGGACAAAGTGCCATAGCAATGCAGACTGCACCTGCACCTACTGCAGCAAAGCGACTGTATACTTTAGTTAAAGCTAAAACTCCAGGGTTTGATCCATAACTTGTAACAGGAAGTGAACCGAATAAGGGTGCAATAATACAACCAATCGCTTCTCCAATTACCCCTATATTTACACGTTTTTCATCCATGTTATACTTTACAATTAGTGAAATTGATAACTAAAATCTTCTTTTTTTATTTATCACCAGTTGCTGCTGCAATCATCGCCTTAACATTTTCCGGCTTAGCATTATACGGAATATCACAACCAGATGCTAATATAAATCCAGATGGTCCAAGATCATTAATTAGCTTCTTACTGTAATTGTATACTTCATCCGGAGTAGCTACAGAGAACATAGCAGATGTAACATCCCCCATTATACACATATGATCTCCTAGTACTTCCTTTATCTTATATATATCTGTACTTCCATCAGGTGTTATAATACACTTGCCCTTTGGAAGCTCCTTGAAGAATTCCAAATCACGCTCCCAATTAGAATCTAAATGAAGTATGGGAATAATTCCTTCTTCTATGGCCAAATTAACTAGTTGTTTAAAATATGGCCATACAAAACGTTTCCAAAACTTTGGCGCTAAGAAACTGCTAGCTGAACGCCATCCACCAACCCATGCTCCAAGAGGTTTGAAAGTTCGTATTTCTTTTCTCATATTTTCCATGTAATCCACCATAGCTGCATCCATAGCTTCTTGAACTTTGTCAGGAATTTTATAAAGGTCTTTCATAAACCTAACCATAGAACGTCCACCACAGAAGTATTCATAAGGAGTAGTATAAACAAAAGGTGCTAATACTGGCAAGCCAGCATCTGCGAAATTTTGTATACTTTCAGCCGTAAAAGGTGCTAAATTTTCAATAACTTTATCTAGTGCATGGTCTAATTTGTTTGCTTGAAACTCCTTTAAAAAAGCATTATATCCTTTTTCTATAATTACATCATAATCCTCTACTGTCATCAGTTCAGCTTCAGCCATTTGCCATAACTTATTTTCTCCTAACTCACGTCCTGGAAGCTCAATATTTGAAAACCATTGTGGACAAAGTACAAATGGATAAAATACCTGTTGTTGAACTCCATCGATTTCACCTAGAGATGTATAAGCTTCAAGCATAGTTTTATTGCACATTCTTGGATTCATAGCAAATTCAGATAGCTTTACCCCTTTGTATTGTGCACAAAAAGCACTCCCTACTGGGAGAACAGGTACTCTGTCAGGCTTTCCTAGTGCAACAGCTGTCTTTATTCTATCTAAACGTTCATTATATAACTCTTGATTAGTTTTCATATCCTTATACCCCCACAAATTGTTTACAGTAATCTACTGTATTTTGTGCATTCTTGGCTACTATATCTGCCCTCATATATTTACCAGCAGCATCGTCTACTGGTCCACCTCCGACTAGTATCTTTGTATCATTTCTTAGCCCTGCCTCTTCTATTGCTTGTACACATTCCTTTACATTATCAAAACATGTAGTTAGAAGACAGGATATACCAACTACTTTAGGTTTATATTGTTTAATAGCCTCAATAAATTTTACTGTAGGCACATCAACTCCTAAATCGATTACTTCGAAACCATTACTTCTCATTACTGTAGTTACAATATTTTTTCCTATATCGTGGATATCATCATATATTGTTCCTAATACAAAAACTCCATTTTTAGATTCTCTAGCGTTTTCCATACCTCCAAGTAATTCTGAAGCTTCATTAAACACTTCTGCAGACATTATAAGTTCTGATAAGAAGTATTCCTTTTCCTCAAATCTCTTTCCTACAATTCCCATACCTTCCTGTAGGCTTTCTATAATCTTCAAGCTATCTACTCCCTGATCTTTTAATGTTTTCACCTCTTCTAATACAACATCCTCATCAAGGTCAGCCATAGCTTCTATTAGTCTTTTACTCATAATATATATCCTCCTTTAAAAATTTTAAAAATATATAGATTTAGACTTTTATACTAATTACTATCATAATTAATCACTTTTCTTTTTCATTATTAATAAATTAAATTCATTGTAACTACACCGTCCTTTATATTATTCTTTGATAAATTATCCTAGTCAAATAAACCTTCACGGAATGATTTAATGAACTTTCTTGAAAATCTATCTTGTCCAAGTAATGCCTGCGATGCAATTAAAGCAGCTCTCATTTCTTTATTTGTTGGATCTAATATATAGGAATCCATTCCTCTAGCCATAGTCTGTACCATAAATAATCTGTTCAATACCTTTCTTGCAGGCAGGCTGTAGGATATGTTACTTAATCCACAGGTAGTATGTACTCCTGGGTGACTTTCCATAATATGTTGTATTGCAGACAATACTTCTATTCCATTTTTCTCTCCAGCACTTATTGGCTTTATTAAAGGGTCTATGTATATATCATCTACATTAACTCCTTCTGCAGTTAACTTTGTGATTATTGTATGTGCGATTCTGATTCTATCCTCGTTTGTTTTAGGCATACCACCATCATCTATGCATAATGCTACAATTTTAGCGTTAAACTCTTTTACCAAAGGCAGCACTGCGTTCCATCTTGGAGTTTCATCAGTTATTGAGTTTATCATTGGTTTAGCATTGGTAGCTTTTTTTAATCCTGCTCTTAGAGCCAATGGATTAGGGCTGTCTATACATAGCGGTAATTTAGTTGCCTGAAGTATATTATCAATTAACCATTCCATAGTTTCCACCTCAGTCTCTATGCATGTACCACAGTTTACATCAATGTATGTTGCTCCAGCTTCGTCCTGTGCCTTTGCAATTTGCTGTATATATTGTCCATCTTTCTTTTCAACAGCCTCACGTATCGCTTTTCTACTTGTATTTATTAGTTCTCCAATAATTAACATTTATTTACCTCCATATATTTACCTCCATACTATATATGTCTCATATATTTACACCTTGTGGTATTGAAACCGTTTTATTATCATGTGTAAATATTACCATTCCATCCTTCACATGTCATTGTTCAAAAAGTTAGAATATTCTATACTGATAATTATGCTTTTTGCACAATTATATAATTTATAATATTAATGCATAATTCTGAGTTATAAAGTATAATTGCTTTAAGGTGATAAATATGAATATTTCTTTAGAAATGATTATAGAAAAATTACGATATCATAAGTTAGAAACATACTTAACTAATCAAGAGAATGAAAATGTAGAGTCCATTAAGCTAATTACTGAAGATCAAACTTATTTTGAGCCATCTATATTATATATAACTAGTGCCTCACGCTTTCCACTCATTGAGAATTATGATTGCCCAATTAATTTACTATGTATCAAGGATGTTCCTATATCCTCTAAATACAAGGAAATTTCCAGCTTAAATTTAATAGTCCTTAAAGACAATATTGATCTATTTATAATTTTTAATGAAGTACAAGATATATTAATGAGGTTTAACAAATGGAGCTCAAAATTGATGAATTCACTTATAAGTAACAAAGGTTTACAACAAATTTTAAATATTGGATACGAGCTCATTGAAAATCCAATAATTCTTTTTGATACTAGTTTTAAAATACTGAGCCATATAAGAGTCAATGAACTTGATGAATCATTATGGAAGGAAGCTTTAATTAAAGGCTATTTTCCCAAAGAATATATCTCTAAAATTATATCTTTTAAATGTGTTGAAAAGGTATACAAAAGTCGTTTTCCTGTATTAGAAAACTTACCATCTGAAAAATACGAAAAAATGGTATCTAATATAATAATTCATAACAAAATTGTTGCTCACCTTAAAGTTTTTCAACATAATAGACCTTTTAGTAAAAGTGACTTTGAACTAGTTTCTTTTTTGTGCAGTGTAATTTCTTCTGAAATGCAAAAAATAAAATTTTTTCAAAGTACCAAGGGAGTAATGTATGAATACTTCATTGCAGATTTATTAGATGGAAAAATTAAAGAAGAAGATTTAATTGAGGAAAGAATAAAATACTTAGATTTAAATTTTAAGGAAAACCTTTATGTGCTTTCAGTAGCAATAGATAACTTTGATAACGAAAATTCTCCTATATCTCAAATAAGAGATTACTTAGAAAATATACTTAGTGGTGGTAGGTCCATCATTTATAAAGATTACATTGTTATAATAATAACCAGCAATAAAACTACAGTTTCAGAAAAAGATTTGAGAGTTTTGGAAACTTTCTTCCATAATAATAAACTTTGTGCTGGACTTAGCCGTCATTTTACTAAACTAACAGACATACATAAGTACTTTTCACAATCTTTGAAATCAATGGAATTAGGCAGTCGAATACATAAGAAGATATCTTTTTTTCAATACAATGACTATGCAATATATGATATGATGAATGTTTATTCATCAGAAGCCTTAAAAGATTTTTACAATCCTTCATTTCTCACTCTTATAGAATATGATAAAAAACACAATACGAATTATGTCCAAACTCTTTATATCTACATCTCAAATGATAAAAACAAGGTAGCCTCAGCAGATTTGCTACATATTCACCGTAACACACTTAATTATCGAATAGCAAAAATCAATGAAATTATGCAAGTAGACTTAAACAACAGGGATTTACTTTTCCATATAAATCTTTCATTTAAAATACTTGAGTTTGTTAACAAAAGGTAATATATCCAATGTCAAATAGCTTCTGAGCTAATTGACATTGGATTTTCTATTTTATTTTCCCGAAGCAGCAGCAACCATTGCTTTTACATTTTCTAATTTTGCATTTGGAGGAATATCACAACCCTGTGATAGAATAAATCCATTTCCCATGTCCTTGATAAGCTTAGTACTATAATCATATACTTCATCTGAAGTTCCAATGGCAAGCATAGCTGCAGGTACATCACCCATGATACACATATGATCTCCTAATATTTCTTTAATCTTATAGATATCTGTAGCATGATCCGTACCGAATACACATTTCCCTTTTGGCAGTGAACGGAAAAACTCCAAATCTCGTTCCCAATTTGCATCCATATGGAAATAGCAAATTGCCCCCTCTTCTATTATTGTTTTAGCTAATTTTTTTGTATATGGCCATACAAAACGTTCCCAAATTTTTCTAGACATAAATTCACTGGCTCCACGCATTCCATTGAACCAAACTCCATATGGTTTAACTGCTCGTATTTGTTGTCTTAATCCCTCAAGCAGTTCAGGCATTGCCGCATCCATAGCTGCTTGTACTTTATCAGGAATTTTAAAAAGATCTCTACTAAACTTAACCATTGAACGCCCTCCTGTAAAGCTTTCAAATGGTATACCAGTTCCAAGCGGTGAAAATGTCACAATTCCAGCATCTTTATAATTCTTAATGGCTTTAGGTGTAAATTTACCTATTGATTGCAACTTTTCAAGTAAGTTATTTTCTGGAGTACTTAGTCTGTTAATAGCATAGTCAACAAAAAAATAATTCCATCCCTTTTCAATTATAGTATCGTAATCTTCCACTTTCATTAATTCCTTTTCATCCATCTGCCAAAGGGTACCTTCCTTTAGATCACGACCTGGAATCTTTATGTTAGCAAGCCAAGCAGCTGGAAAAACGTTCACATTCATATGAGGCATTTCAATACCGTCTACTTCACCAAGCGATAATACTCCCTTTAATTGAGTTTGGTTAGACAATTCACTACTTATGCAAAACTCAGATAATTTTACACCTAGTTGGTTGGCAAAAAAGGCATCTCCCATTAGAACTACAGGTGTGCGATCTGCCTTTTCTAACGCTACTGCAGCGTTAATCCTTTTTAAACTATCATTATATTTTTCTATTGTTGTTTTCATTTTAGTCCACCCCCACAAATTTATATACATTAAATTGAGTTTATCGCAAAATTCTGATAAAATCTTTGTATATATTTACTAAAAACAGGAGTGAAAATTTGTTCATTTTGCACTATACTTTTATTGTAAGAGGTGATTTTCCTATGAATATAAATCTTAATATCCTTGCTCAAAAATTAAAATTGTATAGTCCTGAGTTGTATCTATCATATACTAATTCTCAACCACTCTCTGGCGTGAAACTCCTTGATAAAAACGAAAAAAAGTTTGAAGCAGATTGTTTATATATTGGAAAGCTTTCAAACCTTCAACATCTTTCTTTTGGTGAATATCCTATAAATATTGTCTGCATTGCTGATAAGACAGTTTCTCAGAAATATACCAAAATGAACAATGTAAATCTTCTAATCCTAAGAAAAAACACTAATCTTACATCACTTCTTATTGAAATATTAGATTATTTTACAAAAGAACAGGAACGTAATCAAAGATTAACAAGACTATTAAAAGCATTTACTCATGGAAAAGATATTCAGCACATAATAGATATAGGCTATGAAGTTATTGAAAATCCGATTTTTCTAATAGATACAAGCTTTAAGCTGCTAGCATATACAAAAGATATTAAGGTAGCTGACTTCCAATGGAATGATTTAGTTGAAAATGGATATTTTCGCAGTGAATTAGTTTTTAGTTTTAGAATTGAAAGAGCTATTGAAAAAGTAATAAAAAGCACTTATCCAGTACTGTTTGAAGCAGATAAGCCTTCGAATATCAGTGAAGCTAAAGTAGAAAGTATTCCAGCCTTAGAACATTCACGTATCATATCAAATGTTATTATTGACGATAAAATAGTTGCTTACTTATGTGTTGTTGAATACTCAAGAAAATTTAAACATTATGATATTGAACTCACTGAAATACTTTGCAATGCAGTTTCCTCAGAAATGCGTAAAAGCAGTTTTTTTTCCAAAACCAAAGGTATGATGTATGAATACTTTATTGCAGATTTATTAAGTGGCAGTATCAATGATATTAAAATTGTTGAAAATCGAATTAAATATTTAGATTGGAAGCTAAAAAGAAACTTTTGTGTAGTTGTAATTACTGACAGACAATTTGATAAGGACAATACTCCTTTCAATTACATAAGAACACTATTAGAAAACGCAATAGGCAGCAGTAAATCCATTGAGTATGATGGCGCTATTGTACTAATATTTAACAATAACAAAGAAAGGCCAATTTGTGAATCTGATATCAAAACTCTCAAAGAATTTCTTTTAAAGTATAACCTATGTGGAGGTATTAGCCACAATTTTAACAACCTAATTGATGTAAAAAAGTCCTACAAGCAAGCATTGAGAGCTATTGAAATAGGTTATCGTATCAACAAAGAGTCTATTCTTTATTACTATAAGGATTTTACGATATTTGATATGTTTGACATTTGCTCTACACAAAGAAATTTAAAAGATATATGTCATCCTGCATTAATACTCTTACTTGAATATGATAAAAAATATAAAACAAATTATGCTGAAACTTTGCATTCCTATGTTTCAAATGGTCAAAGCCAGACAAAATCGGCAAGTGCTTTAAATATTCATCGTAATACTCTCATTTATCGCATAACAAAGATTGCTCAAATTATGGGGATAGATCTTTATGACAACACATTAATGCTTCATTTACATCTTTCATTTAAGATATTAGAATATATGAATTTAATAGAAAGTAAAAGCATGTAGTTTTTGTTACACTTTAAACCACATGCTTTTCTTTAACATGACTGCATATTATGCTTTCCTATATTCGATGATAAAAAATTCATTTTCGGAATATAGTCAAATTTAATTGATCTTTTACTTGGCATTTTCTATACTTTTACAATGAGTTTCCTTCATCATCAAACTAAATACCAAAATACTCAAAGTAATTGCAAAAATTATTACAAAAGTTTTTTGATAAATCAATTGAGGTATGCCTATTACATTGTAACGATCTAACGCCTTTGCTGCTATTGAAGGTATTATTATTGAACCCAGAAACCCTCCTATATTTATAATGGATACTGACATTCCCACATACCTGCTGTCATTTACTTCCTTGCCAACAGACCAACTGAGGACAAAACCCTGGCTGAAAAATCCCATTGCAAAGAAGTATATCATCATAATATTTAATGGAAGTTTTCCATTGTTTATAAAAACCATGCCTGCCCAAAGGAATATGTATACTAAACTATACAAAATTGTGGGAAACTTTCTTTTTTGTATTCTGTCAGAAAGCAAACCAATGGCCACAGCACCAAAGGCACTGCCTAGAATAATCATAGAAACAAATTTCGAGCCTTCAATTGTTCCTATTCCATATATCTCACTCATATATGACACTCCCCACAAACCGGAAATTACAACAAAGGTTCCATAAAAACCTCCATATAGAAGAAATGGCGGCCAGGTTCTCTTGTTGTACAATATTTTCCTAACAGCTATCCAGATATTCACCTTCTCATTTACAGCTGCAGTTTCAATACTATCCTTCTTGTCCTTTACAAGAAGAAAACTCAGAATTGATATAATGACTGATATTGCAGCAACTAGCTTAAAGGCTCCCCGCCAACTAAGACTATTTATTAGCAGCGCTAGTGGCGTCTGCGCAAGCACACCACCCATTGTGCCAATAAAGCAGGTAATACCACTCATTGTGCTAAACTCATGAGGCTTGAACCAGATGGACTGAATCTTGATGATGGATATAAATATTACAGAAACTCCAAGTCCAACCATCAGCCTGCCTGTAACAAGACCAGCCATGCTTGTTGCAAATCCGAAAATCAGGCTGCCAGCAGCAGACAGCATCGTACCTGCAGCCACAGTAATCCTTGGTCCTATTGTGTCTGCAAGAATTCCACTTGGAATCTGCATCAGCAGATATATATAAAAATAGGATGTGCTTATCATAGAAAAATAGACCTCTGTCATCCCAAACTCTCTTATGAGACTTTCATGTATAACTCCCATTGAAAGGCTGTGAAAAAAACAGATGACATATGCCAAAACAGGCAGCCCCCATGATAACCATTTATTTATGAAACTTCTGCTTTTCATAAACCCATTCTCGATTCTTCTATTGCTTCTTTTACCGCTGCAGCAAGCTTTGATATTCCTGCTTCCCTAATTGCGGAAGACTGTATACCATTAATTCTTCTTGCAAAGTTCATTTTATCACTCCTCATTTGCTTTTGTTATTCAATACTTTTATATTCTCCTGTAAGGGAATTCATAAGGCAAGCTAATGCAATTCCATTTACCTTTACCTCGAAGGTATCTGAACGTGATCCCATTAATATTGGTTTTGTTCCTCCAAGGACCAACCCGGCCCATCTTGCATTATTAAAATGCAACCATGACTTTCCAAGTGCATTTCCCACTTCAATAGATGGACAAAGTAGAAGATCAACCTGACCAGATATTTCACATTTTATCCCCTTATGCTTTGCAGCTTCAGCAGAAAAGATCACATCAAATGCTAGAGGTCCTTCCATAATGCAATTTTCAAATACGCCATTTTGATAAATACCCATAATATCAGCTGCATCCCGGGTTGCAGCAACTTTTGGATCAACCATTTCATTGGCTGCAAGCAAAGCTACTTTGGGCTGCTGATACCCCATTTTAGATAAAGCTCCCAGTGCATTCTTTAAAATAGCTATTTTTCTTTCCAGATTTGGCGCTACGTTTATACCACTGTCAGTACAGAATAAAAGTTTTTCATAACCAGGTATCTCATAACATGCCATATGACTTATGATACGATCTGTACGCAATCCATTTTCTTTGTCCAATACTTTCTTCATGAATATACTGGAGTTGACAAGGCCTTTCATCAACACATCTGCCCTCTCACTTCTTGTCAATACAACTGCTTTTTCAACAGCTTTCTCATCAGAGACTGCATCAATAATTTCAAAGCTTTCTGAAAGCTGGTTTTCTTCGAGAAGCTCTTTGATTTTTTCTTTTCTGCCAACAAGAATTCCTTTTGTCAGCCCCATTTTCCCTGTCTCTTCAAGGGCCTTTAGAATTTCACCATCCTCAGCTGCTGCTACACAAATCCTTGTACACTTTCCTTCTTTTGCCCTTGCGATTATTTCATGAAATGTCTTATACATCCTTTCACCTTCCTTACAAATAAAACTTTGGCTTCTCTTCTCCTCTAAGAACTCTAAGAGCTCCAGCGGTTAAAGCCTCCATCTCCATTTCACCAGGTATGATATTCACTGGTGCAATGAAGTTTATTTTCTTTTTCAGCTCCTCCATGATGGTTTTTGAGTTTGCAATGCTACCTGTTATGACAATGCTGTCAACTTTTCCCTCAAGTACAGCGGCATAAGCTCCAATATCCTTAGCTGTCTGCTTTACAAAAGCTTCAAGCACAAGTTGTGACATCCTCTCTCCATTTGCAGCATTGCGTTCCACAACACGAATATCCTTAGTTCCAAGATAATCATACACACCACCAGTTTTGCTGACTTTGTTTACCATTTCTTCCTTAGTATATTTTCCTGAATAACACAAAAGTATCAAAGGGTATACAGGTAAAGCTCCACTTCTCTCTGGAGAGAATGGTCCATCCGTCCTGCCGCCGCCGCCATCAATCATCCTTCCCTTCTGATGAGCTGCAACAGAAATTCCTGATCCAAGATGGCAGGCAATGAAATTGCCCTCCTCATACTTTATACCAAGATTCTCTGCAGTTTTTCTGCAAACAGCCTTCTGATTCAGTGTGTGCAGCCAGCTAGCTTTGCTAATTTCCTTCATTCCAGTGATTCTTGAACTTTCATCAAACTCATCAACAGAGACAGGATCAACAACAAATGCAGGAATGCCAAAAGGCTCTGCCATAGTCTTTGCTAACACACAACCAAGATTGGATGGATGCTCTCCATTGATTGCATTTCTCACATCTTCCACCATTACATTATTGACCTCATAGGTTCCCCCCTGCACAGCTTTTAGAAGGCCCCCTCTTCCAACAATTGCATCAAGATTTTTAAGTTCTATTCCATTTTCATCCAATACATTTTTTATACTTTCCATTCGATATTCATATTCGTCAAAAACTGTTTTGAAGCTATTCAATATTTCATCTTCATGTTCCACCACAAGTCTTAAAAATAAATTTTCTTCCTCTGCTACAGAAATCTTTGTAGATGTTCCTCCTGGGTTAATTGCAAGTATTCTCATTGCATCCTCCATCAACATATCTAAATCCAAGCTTAAAAGCCTCCATATTCTTAGCTTCAAATTTAGATTTTCCTTTTTTTCTAAACATATCATTCATGCATTCCATAGACTCATCCTCAGTAAATTCTTTAAGCAACCTCGCAATGATTCCAGCCATTATAATATTGGCACCCTTTTCATTTCCAATTTCCTTTGCCATTGATGAACATGGAATCTTTATGATTCTCAAATCCTCTCTCACATGTACATCACAGGTTACTGTGTCGCTGTTTATTACAACTATTCCATTTAGCTTCACAGCGTCTATAAATTTCATAAAGGAAGGTATATTCATTGCCAGCAATATATCTGCCTCCTCCTGTGAAGGGTTATATATGAATTCCTTTCCATACTTCACCGTGCAATTTGCAGTACCTCCTCGCATTGCTGAACCATAGGATGGCATCCATGTGGCATTATTTCCTTTGCTGACTGCAATCTGTGATATTATGAGACCAACAGTCAATACGCCCTGACCACCAAAACCTGCAAATATGATTTCATTCATTACCTTTCCCTCCTCTTTTTCAGTTCTCCAATTGGATAATATGGTATAAGTTCCTTGTTAATTCTCTCCATTGCATCTAACGGTGACATTCCCCAATTTGTAGGACAAGGTGATAATATTTCTACAATAGAATATCCCTCTCCATTCATCTGTGCCTCCAGTGCATTTTTCACATAACTCTTTAATTTGTTAACATTTGCTGGTGTTGTCACAGTACCTCTTGCTACATATGCTGCGTTAAATTGATCTGCTACAATCTCAGGAAATTTTATTGGATTTCCAGTAGTAAGACAGTCCCTTCCAAGCGGTGATGTAGTTGTTTTCTGATTAGGCATAGTTGTCCAACTCATTTGTCCACCTGTCATTCCATAATTGGTGTTGTTTATGGTAAATACAGTTATGTTTTCATTTCTATAAGCGGCATTCAGAGATTCCGAAATTCCTATGCTGTAGGCATCACCATCGCCTTGGTAAGTAACAATCATTACCTCAGGCGAAACCCTTTTCATTCCCGTAGCCACAGCTGCTGCTCTTCCATGTAGGCAATGCAATCTGTCAATTTGAAGACCTCCTCCAAGGAGACTAGAACATCCAACTCCAATTCCTAGTATTATGTTGCTCTCTTGACCAAGCTCCTCCAGACATTCAGCTATAAGTCTTATAGCTATTCCATGTCCACAGCCAGGACAAAAGCTCATAGGTTTGTCAATCATCGCAGGAATTTTTCTTACTTTAGTCAATTAAAACACCTCCTTGATCTGTCCAAGTCTTATTTTTTCAAAATCTTCTCGAATAGTCTTCATAGCAGGAATTCCATATCCATACGTAAGACAATATATTGGAATATTCTGAACAATAACCTTCTTTGCAGTCAGTGCAACATCCTCAACAAGTTGCCCTGTTGCATTTGCTTCAACTGTGATAAGCCCCTTCAAATCAGGATTTAGTTGCTTGAACACATCTGTAGGAAATGGCCATGCAGTGATTGGTCTTATAAAGCCGGCCTTGTACCCATCCCTTCGAAGCTGTTCTACTGCTCCCTTTGTGGATCTTCCTGGTAGTCCATAGGCTACGAAAACATATTCCGCATCATCAAGGTATCCTGCTTCAACCCGCTGCTCTGCCCTTGCGATTTCCAGATGCCTCTCCTTGATGGCTGCCGCTTCCTCCATTGAATTCCTATCAAAAATTCCGATTTTCTTATTGGTATATTTGCCGTCAAGACCCCATGGCTGCCTTTTTACAGTCTGGAAATCCGGCATATTGCATGGCTCCATCATTTGTCCAAGGGCTCCCTCGGTCATCAATGTAACCACGCACCTATATTTTTCAGCTAATTCAAAGGCAAGAACTATTAAATCCACTGCCTCCTGTATGCTTTCGGGACAAAGCACAATGGTTCTATAATCTCCATTTCCTCCCCCCCTAGTTTCTCTCAAATAATCACATTGGGAAGAGTATAATGTGCCAAGTCCATCGCCATACCTTACAACATTGATAACAACGCAAGCTAGATTCTCATCAGACATTGCAGAGATTCCCTCCTGCTTTAGACTTATTCCTGGACCTGAGGATGCAGTAAAACTTCTTACACCACAGGCAGCACCACCCATGACGATATTAATTCCTGCCAGTTCACTTTCTGCTTGTATGAAGGTTCCTCCAACCTCTTTCATTCGTGTAGATAAGTACTCCATGATCTCTGTGGAAGGAGTGATTGGATAGCCTGCATAAAGCCTGGCACCTGCTCTAATAGCAGCTTCTGCTATGGCATTATTTCCTTTTATCATTTCTAACATAAAACTGTTACCTCCTATTCTTCTTTACCTAATATTTCAAAAACACCATCTGGGCACATTGTATAACATATTCCGCAAGCTATACATTTATTGTCATCTATTTGAGCCCATCTATATCCTAATGAGTTGAATTCCTCAGAGTAACTAATAGCTTCTTTGGGACAATTTGCAAAGCAAAGCATACACTGTTTGCATCTTTCTGATTTAACTGAAACCTTCATCTCTATACCTCCTCGCTTCTATTTTCTAAACCTCTTGCAGTGTTCTATTATTCGGAACGATTGTTCCATTTTTCTTACTTTTAATTTATCATCTTAAAAATCTTTTGTAAATACTTATTTTAAATACTTTTTGTATAGTCATTAGAGTAGCATCCCAAAATTTTATTTTTCATATAAATAAAGCTTCTACACAAACAATAAATTAGCTATTGTTTGTGTAGAAGCTTTATTAAGGCCTATATATAGTTTTAAATTAATGATTCTATTTTACTTCCAAACTCATGATTTATGCATTATTTGAAATGTTCAGAGATTTTTGCTGCAGTCTCAATTATTGTTTTTGCAACATTTTCCTTGTCAAACAAATCTATTCTCTTCACTGGTCCAGATACACTAATTGCTGCTATTACCTTGTTGCTGCTATCAAAAATCGGTGCAGCAATGCATTTTAGTCCAATTTCCTCCTCCTCGTTGTCAATGGCATACCCTCTGCTTCTGATAACTGCCAGCTCATGCTCCAACTGATCAATTGTTGTGATGGTGTTCTCAGTATTTTTTTCTAACTTGCTGTTTTTCAGCTTGTCAATAACTTCTTGAGATGAAAAAGCAAGTATTGCTTTTCCTACTGCTGTTGTGTGAACAGCATAGTTTTCACCAACTTCATGACTGGTTCTAAGCCTGTTTGACATGGCCTCCTCTTTGTATATGACAGTTGTATGTGGAATTTCTGTTTTATCATCCAGAATGGAGACAGATACTGTTTCACTGAATTTAGCCGACAGATCTCTTGCATATGGCTGCACAATCTTGTTTAGCTTATTATTTTCCCAAGTAGCCATGCCAATGCTATAAAGCTTCATCCCAAGCCAATATTTTCCACCTTCCTGAATTTGAAAAACAAAACCTTTTTGTTCTAAAGTCAATATGGTTCTGTGTACAGTACTCTTGGGCATGGAAAGCAACCTGCTAATTTCACTAATTCCAAGTTCTCTCTTTTCCTTGTAAAACAAAAGTAATATATCTAGTGCTTTGTCAATTGATGATATTGATTCTATTTTTTTATCCATAATATACCCCTTCACCAAATTATGTGCAAATATATAGAATTCCACTTTCTTTTTATTCATATAGATAACCACACCAGACACTTAACATATGCCGGAGTGTAAGTTAATTTTCGGCCGTGCAACCCTATATCAATACTTTAATACATCTGCTTCACTCTCTGGTAATATTTTAAATAATTTTCTATCCTTCTTAATTTATAACAATATTTTATCAAAAATCTTCCCTAAAAGTCATGTATTTTTTTACAGTAAATATTTTACTAAAACTCTGAACCATTGCTTAGCGTACGTTGAGCTTGCTAATGGTCACTTAACCTAAACTTATTTACGCAAGATATCATTCCTTCTATAGTACTGCTTAGGACAGAAGCCGATTTTGCTACTTCACTTGTAGAATTAGATAATTCTTCTGATATGGCTGCCATCTCTTCTGATGCAGCGCTTATTTCCTCTGCTAGTGAAGATGTATTACTAACTTTTTCTGCTATAGTATTCTTTTCCTCATCTAAATCTGAAACTGATGTAGTTACTTCATTAATTTCTGGAATTATAATTTCCACTGCTGAAATGATTTGTTTAAATGAATCTAATGATGTTTCAACCACCTTTGATTGTTCAATTAACTTATTATTCATCAAATTAGTCATAGCTATTATTTCTGAGGTATCATTTTCTATATCTACAGTTAGCTTACTTATATTTTGTGTTGATCCTTTGCTTTCCTCTGCTAACTTTCTTATTTCCTCTGCAACAACAGAAAAACCTCTACCTTGCTCACCAGCTCTTGCTGCCTCAATTGCAGCATTTAAAGCTAAAAGATTAGTTTGCTCTGAAATGTTATTAATATAGTTTGTAATATCATTTATCTTACCAATTTTAACACCTAATGTATTCATTTTTCCAGTAAAGTCCCTAAATGAAGTACTTAAGTCATTTACGGATTCAATTAGAAACTCTAACTTTTCGTCACTCTCATTAGCCATAGTATTTATATTTCTTGAATTTCCATCAATAGCTTTCATAGAATTTACTATACTTTGAATTTGGTTAGAAAACTCTTTAAGTTTAGAATTTATATCAAGCAGCTCTCCGGACTGAAATTCATTTGATTTTGAAACTTCCTGAACAGATAATGTAACATTTTCTGATGATGATGCCATTTCTTCTGACACAGATGACAGTGTTTCAGCTTGTACATTTATATTAGTGGCATTATCTTTTACGCTTTTAATCATATCAGATACATTTAGTATGGTCTTTTCCAGTGCAGAATTCATTAGTCCAAACTCATTTTTTTCATTACTATTTAGCCTTACAGTAAAATCTCCTTCTGCAACTTGCTGCAGGGTTGTTACCATTTCTTCTGATGACTTATTGATAACTAAAATTATTATATATGCAATAATAGTGACTAATGCTAATGACAATGCAAATATAATTATCATTAGTCTTTCACTAGCTTTATCTGCAACAGCACATAGCTCCTTATTTTTTAACGCAAGTTCTTCCTCATAACTTTGTAAACCCTTTAAGCTTGCATCTATTTTACTTTCTTCATCTTGAATTTTTTTCAAATCTTCTGTAGTAAGATTAGTTGCTTGGCCATCCCATATTTTTTCAAAAAAACTATAGCTAGATTTAATATCATTTATATACTTAATTTCCTGATCATCCATCTTAGTTTTTTCTAAATCACTTAAATACTTATCAATATTATTTCTATAAGATTTAATTTGAGCTGACGATTTCTTAGAATCCTCTGTAGCTTTAATCTGATAAAAGTTACTTCTTATATTTCCAATGTCAGCCACAGGTATTAGATATTGCGAATACATATCACTTACCTGCTTATTTAAAACCTTCATATTAAAATATCCAAAGGTTCCTACAATTAATGTAGATATAATGGCTGATATTGTTAGAGAAGTAACCAAATTTTTAAGCTTGAAACTTTTTAATTTACCTAACATACTAAAACCCCCTATTTTTCTATTTTTATTTTTTGTAATAAGTATAGTATGAAAATATACAGTTAAGTGACAAAATAAGAATACTCCTCATTTTTATTTATATATTAAATTTTTCCAATAATTCTAAGGCTTTTTTAAAGTCATAATTGTTCATTTACCTGTACATCCTTTGCAGCAATATTGGCAGCAGATCCTTTTAATCTATGTACATATATAGCTGCAGACTTTTTATCTGACGACTTAAATTCTTTTATGAATTCACTAAAAAATTCTTTATAGTTATCTCTAAATTTATTTAGGAGCTTAATATAAATTTTTAAATTTCCCTGAGCGATATTTATTCCTGCGTCAACATCTATATATTATTCATATTATTTTTCCTCCGTTTCAATTATTAGTATATATGGCAGTAGCTTTAAAATCTATATTATTTAAAGGACTTAAGAATTCTTAAGATTTGTTATATCTCAATCTTAAGATATTCCTAATAAAATGTTAAATAATACAACATGCAAGAAAGGAAAAATACTATGGATAAAATATATTATGGATAAAAAAAAGCATGTAGTTTTTGTTCCACTTTAAACTACATGCTTTTATTTAACCTTATTTACTTATATGAATATCCCTTTGGCACTTCTTATGAGGTATCCACTACCATTTAATATTTCACTACTTAGTTTTTTCTTCATTGACTAATTAAAATTACGCCAGTAAAATTCTGGTGTACTATTTGTAATCGTCCTAAACTCATACCCCTCGTTTTTATAATGTTGAATAATTTGAGGAAGTGCCTTATAAGTATTTATATTGGTATTATTACAATGCATAAGAAAAACTACATATGGTATTCCATTACTTGTAGCAATCGCCTCTTTAGTAAATGATTCTGGTGAAGAATAAGGCTTTATTCCATCGGAGATCGAGGCGTTCCAATCATAAATTTTAAAATTATAGTCATGCAATTTTTTTAAAAGATTATTATTCAAATGTGAATTGCTTCCATATGGAAACCTTATTATATTAGGTTTAACTCCAACTACCCTTTTTACCTCTTCCGAAGTTTTTATCATTTCCCTAATGAATGCATCTTCATTTTCATAAATTTTCTTATACTCATGGCTAAAAGTATGTAAACCTATACTGTGTCCTTCGTTATACATTCTTTTTAGTACTGTTTCCCTTCCTTTAATTTTACTACCTATTACAAAAAAGGTTGCTTTCACCTGATGCTGTTTTAGAGTATTTAAGATATCATTGGTGACAATAGAACTGGGGCCATCGTCAAAGGTTAGGTAGATTATCTTCTTGTTATCGTTTAAAAAAGCCAGTTTAGACTTCGATTCCTCAAAATCTAAAACAATAGTTACTGTAAAGATAATTAGTAAAAATATTAACATCAAAAACTGCTTTTTTCTTTTGTTTATCAAAATACACATCTCCAATACTTAAGAATTAGACTCTTTACCAGCTAACCTACTCAATTTTTCACAATATAAAAATTAATATTAAGTTGATATTATTATTACTAATTTACAAATATTTTATAAACAAAAATAAACAGCTATAAAAGTGAATTCTGCCATAATTCTATAAATTGCAAATATACCAAATCCCTTATCTTTTAGATAGAGATAAAGCAATAGCCTTTTTTTCAATCAGAGATAAGCTATCTATAAACTCTTAATCACCAAATAAATTTACAATCCATATATTAAAAATGTATCTAAATAAAAGGAGGGGAATGCATGGCATTGATTTTATCTGCATTATTGTTCAGTTTATCTTCTAACTTAGATAACATAGTTGTCGGCATTGCTTACGGAATTAAGAAAATAAAGATAGGAATAATTGCAAACCTTATGGTAGCCTTTATAACATCCTTAGGAACATTCTTATCTATGTCAGTTGGATCATATATATCAAAATTTTTATCTCATTCAATAGCTAATGTCCTAGGTTCCTTAGTTATTATTGTTTTAGGAATATATTTTCTAATCTTGAGTATAACAAAACTTTTAAATAATACTAAATCGAAAGAACTTGCGCTAAAAAATATTGATGATATGATTGAATATGCTGAGAAATCTGATTTAGATAACTCTGGTGATATAAGTATAAAAGAAGCCCTTCTTGTTGCATTCGGATTAACCTTTAACAATTTAGGGACTGGAGTTGCTGCGAGTATAACAGGAGTTAGTATCCAGTTTACAGTCATATTTACATTTATATTGAGTATTCTTTTAATTATGTTTGGAGAAATTTTAGGCAATCATATATTGGGTAAAGTTTTTGGAAAATACGCACCATTATTTTCAGGTATATTATTGGTAATACTTGGTATTATCGAATTCTTTAATTAATATAAAGATTAAACAATATCATAAATAAAGGAAATATTTTAAGCACTCCAATGGAAGCAAGTGTTCTTGTTGCAAACAAAATAGAATTCCCTGGTAAAATAAGAAATATTCTATGTCTTTAAATTTGACTATGTTTTAATCTAGCTTCAGAACATTTCCACATTTTTGTAGATATGTTATAATCAATTCATACATGCAGATTTGAAGGTTGTATTATTAGAATTAAGAACACTAAACTATATCTTAAATGTATATAATATAACTGGCTATACCTAATATTTTAATTGAAGATGATTGTAGGAGATATAAAGATGATTTTTTTTGGACACTTAGGAATAACTACAGCAGCAATAAAAACATATGAGGAAGTGTTTCATAAGGACAAAAAGTTAAATAATAAATTTCTAATTGATTATAGAGTCGTTTGGCTTGGCTCAATATTACCTGATATTATAGATAAACCTATTGGTGCTGGTTTGTTTCGCAGCACATTTCATAACAGCCGTATTTTCGGGCATACCTTATTGTTTTCTGTTTTACTGATATTAATAGGTTTATACAAGTTATATAAATGTGGTAGAAATAATATTTTGCTGCTTGGAATTTGTACTTCTATACATTTAGTGCTAGATAGCATGTGGCTTTATCCTGCTATATTATGTTGGCCATACTTCGGATGGAAATTTCCAACAAGACCAGAAGGCAATTGGGTAAAAAGTGATATTCTTAGACTTATTGTAGATCCAAGTTATTATTTACCCGAATTAATTGGATTTGTAATTATTGCTTACTATTTTATTAGGATTTTTAGAGATAAACAAATAAAAGCTTTTATAAGACAAGGAAGATTGTAGTTTTAATTATTTAATCATTAGTAAATATGAGGAAAAAATTTAAAATATATTGGACTCAAAGAGACGAATTTAAAATTTTATGAGGATAGGAGTTATTTTATATGGACAATTTATGTTTAGTATTTGCTACACTATCTGCTGTATTTGCCTCACTAGTTGCAATACTTGGCAAAATTGGACTTAAATCAGTCGATGCCAATACTGCAACTGCAATAAGATCCATTATCATGGCAATTTTTCTTTTCTTAGTGGTTATTTTTCAAGGAAGCCTAAGTAAAATACCTGAAATAATTTCAAATAGAAAATCAATTTCCTTCATAGTATTAAGTGGAATTGCTGGAGCACTTTCATGGCTATTCTATTTTTTAGCATTAAAATTTGGTCCAGTTTCTAAAGTAGCTCCAATAGATAAATTTAGCGTAGTAATTGCAACAGTGTTATCAGTTATTTTCTTAGGAGAAAAAATAAGCAAGTTAAATGGATTTGGTGTTGGATTAATCGCAATAGGGGCCATTATAGTTGCATTAAGTTAAATTATAATTTAACTTAATGCAACTTAAAAATCTTTGTTTACTTAATAGAATTATAAATATAATTTTTTCATGAAAGTCAAGTATTATATTCAAAACTATATGATTTTACTTTATTATTCCAAAGTGAAATTCTACATTGGATAGTAAATAACCATATTTAGTGTGCAAATCTCATCACAAGTATTTTTATAAGCATGAATACAGTCTGCCTTAAACCGTATAGAATTACCTGTTTTTATAACAAACTCTTCACCGTTTACAGTAATACTAAGCTTGCCAGAAAATACAGTAATAAATTCCTGTGTACCTTGCTGATGAGCTTCTGTAGATAAATAACCTGCCGAATCAATCTCAAGAGAATATATTTCAAACCGTCTTGTACTGTCAAATGAGAATGCTGGAAATATCCTTACCCTTCCATTATCCTCAACAAGTGGCTGTACTTGACTCTTATCTACAATTTCAAAATCAGCTTCTGGCATGCTCATAAGCTCGGTACATGATATTTTAAGCCCGTTTGCAATCTTCCATATAGTCGATACAGTAGGATTCACCTCACCTCGTTCAATCTGTCCAAGCATACTTTTACTTACGCAAGTCAATTTTGCCACATTATCAAGACTAAGCTTCTTCTCCCCACGGAATCTTTTTAAGTTTTCAGCAATAATAAAATTAAGTTTATCCATAAATTTCCCTCCAAACCATTGACCAATATACTGCACAAATGATATGATTATATTGCACAAAACAATATATCGTCTTTTTTGTGTATTATATCATACAATAGTTAGGAGGTAAATATAATTGGAAAACTTTACATCATTCTTGTTTTATGTACTTATTTCAAATTTATCGCCCGGACCAAATACTATTATATCAATGTCAAATGCTAGTTACTATGGATTTAAAAAGAGTATAAGGTTTAATATAGGCATATTTTTTGGTGTCTATATTATAATGGCTCTTTCCAGTATTTTCAGCGTGACGCTTTACAGTCTTATACCATCTATCAAACCAATTATATCCTGTATTGGCGCCAGTTATATACTATGGCTTGCATGGAAAACCTATAAGAGCAAACCTCATAGCGATGACAAAGTACAAAATCATACAAACACATTTCTATACGGATTACTTTTACAGTTTGTTAATCCAAATACTATTATTTACAGTCTTATGACTGTTTCAACATTTATCGTACCATACTATAAGTCTGTATTCATACTTGCTGCTTTTTCTGGAATTCTTGCCTTCATTGGGTTTATAGCAACTTGCTGCTGGTCTTTATTTGGTTCTGTATTTCAAAAATTTCTTGTAAAAAATGATAAAGTGATTAATACTATTATGTCTTTATTGCTTGTCTATTGTGCAGTTTCATTGTTTTTTTAGTCAATTTTAGCGAAACATTTTAGAAAATCTTAGAAACATTTATAGGGTTAAAATCCTAAATGACTTTTAACGGGGCTGTCGCACTTAGGTAAGTATGGCAGAAAGTAGACTTATTCTGCTTTGATTATCTAAGTGCGACAGCCCCCATCTTGAAGTACGAGTTTACAAATGCTTCTTAGATTTTTTAAATATTAAGCTGTAAATTTTTCTTTAGTTTATTATTAAAAATAATATATAGTGTTACTCCAGTTAAAAAGGTAATTATTTCTGTAATGGTCATAGACCATATAACACCATGCAATCCAAAGAAATTATTTAATACTATTATTACAGGAATAAAAAGAATTCCTTGTGTAATTGACATAATTGTTGATGGTGTCCCTTGACCTGATGCTTGAAAAATGCCTATAAATAATGTTGTAAATCCATTGAAAAATGCGGAGATAAGCATGGCAGCCATGATATAAACTCCAACACTTAATACTGCTGCATCATTAGAAAACAGATGAATAATTACATTTCTAAAAATATAAACTAAAGCAACAACCCCACCTGATAATCCCAAAATCCATAAAGCTGATTGTTTTATACTGTCTTTTAATCTCTTAAAGTTTTCATTAGAAAAATTATATGCAATTAAAGGTATAATTCCTAGTGCTAGCCCCATTGCAAGAAATTCAGGCACTTGTACAATTCTCAAAGCAATCCCAAAACTAGCTACTACACTTTCTCCATATCTAATTGAATAATTATTCAAAAGAAGAGTTGTAATAATTAAAAATCCAGCTAAGAACAATTCAGAAACCCCAATTTTATATATCTCTATTTTATCTTTAAGAGAAATATTAAAATTCTTAATAAATCCTTTTAAATTCTCACTTTTTGTTTCCAAGTAGTAAACATAGTAAATAGATGAAGCTATATTAGCTAAAATCATTGATAATGCTACCCCTACAACATTAAATTTAAATACTAGTATAAATAATGGGTCAAAGATAAGACTAAAAATTGTACTTACAACCATTCCGAACATTGATTCTTTTGATGCTCCTTCAGCTCTCACAACTTGCTCCAATGCAAAGTTCATTACAATTGCAAAACCACCAATAAACATAGTTAAAGAATAGCTTTTTGTATAATTAATAATAGCAGAAGTATCTGCTCCCATAATTTTAACAATAGGAGTAAGTGCTATTGTTAAGATTATTCCAAGCAAAATTCCTATGATAATACTACTATAAAAAGTATATCCTGCTATCTTCTTAGCTTTCTCTATATTTTGCTTTGCAACAAGACGAGTTATAAATGTTCCGCCTCCAGCTCCTAGCATATTTCCAAAAGCCATCAATATAGTGAAGATTGGTAGTCCTAAAGTAATAGCAGTTAACATATCTGTATTGTTTAATAGTCCAATAAAAAAAGCATTAATAACGTTATATATTGTACCTACTGACATACCAATCATCATAGGAATAGATAAATGTGCAATTGCCTTAGTAATTGGTGCATTTTCTAAATAATATTCGTTTGTTAATTTTTGTTTCATAATTATATCCATTCC
>NZ_JAEEGC010000074.1 GCF_019207025.1 Clostridium thailandense
CATTTTTTAGTTTTGTAATATCTAATCTTCTTTTATTGAAGAGTTAAATAATTTGGTGGCTTACCGGGGAATCGAACCCCGGACACCATGATTAAAAGTCATGTGCTCTACCGACTGAGCTAGTAAACCAAATGGCTGGGATAGCAGGATTTGAACCTACGAGTGATGGAGTCAAAGTCCATTGCCTTACCGCTTGGCGATATCCCAATAATGGGGTGAACGATGGGGTTCGAACCCACGACAACCAGAACCACAATCTGGCGCTCTACCAACTGAACTACGTCCACCATATATGGTGCGTCTTAAGGGATTCGAACCCCTGGCACACGGCTTAGAAGGCCGTTGCTCTATCCAACTGAGCTAAAAACGCATATTTTGGAGCGGGTGAAGGGAATCGAACCCTCGTAACTAGCTTGGAAGGCTAGCACTCTACCATTGAGTTACACCCGCTTATTATTAACTTTAACTAACTTAATTAATTAAAATCTCTACTGGTCGGGGTGACAGGGATTGAACCTGCGACCTCATGGTCCCAAACCACGCGCGCTCCCATCTGCGCCACACCCCGATATAATTGGTGTCATAAATTACATTTTGTATCATTTTATTCTTGGTCGGGGTGACAGGGATTGAACCTGCGACCTCATGGTCCCAAACCACGCGCGCTCCCATCTGCGCCACACCCCGCTGTTCAGGAACTTCCTGAACTCTTTTCATCTCAGAGTTATCAACTCCCGACGACATAGATTATTCTACACGATATAATCTGATTCGTCAATACCTATTTAAAAACTTTTTTATATTTTTGCCTTAAATACCTTTGATGCTTGGATTAATTTTTTCATCTTCTATTGTAATAATCGCTATACTATTAAAACCATCCCTTGATATAGCAGGACTTCCCGGATTTACAAACCAAATACCATTTTCGTATACAATCTGCGAAACATGTGTATGTCCAAAAAGTACTATGTCTGCACCAATTTCTAAAGCTCTATATTTTAGTCTAGATAAATCATATTTCACATCATATCTATGTCCATGAGTCATAAATACCTTTTTCCCTGAAATATTTTCAATTCTTTCACTAGGAGTGTCTACGGCGAAATCACAATTCCCTTTTACGTTTAGGATTTCGCCTTTATAATATTTAGATATCTCCTTAATATCCTGAACATTATCACCTAAATGGATCAATATATCGGGATTGTTTAATCTATTAACAGCGTTCTCTATTAACCAAGAATATCTATGTGTATCACTTATTACTCCTATTATCAATTTTACTCCTCCCTCATAAGCCTATTGATTTCTCCTTCTAATTTTTTCAGAGCCTTTGCTCTATGGCTTATGGAGTTTTTAATTTCAGAGTTCATTTCTGCAAATGTCATGTCATATTCGGGTACATAAAATAATGGATCATATCCAAATCCATTTTCTCCTTTTTCTTCGTCTATTATTCTTCCTTTTATTTCTCCCTGGACCTTTACCACTGTAGAATCATCTATTATTAAAACCATAGCACATACAAATTTAGCTTCTCTTTCTTCAATTTTTTTGCCTTCTAATAATTTTAAAAGCTTCTCATTATTTTTTTTATCATTTCCGTGTTCCCCTGCAAATCTTGCAGAATAAACACCTGGCGCACCATCTAAACAATCAACCATGAGTCCTGAATCATCTGCTAAAACCATAGATTTATTTACAATTTTATATATTTCGCTAGCCTTTTTGTATGAGTTTTCAATAAATGTGTTACCATCTTCTTCAACATCTATATCTATTCCCGCTTCTTTTAAAGATAATACATCTATCGGATATTTAGCTAGTATTGCTTTAATCTCCTTTATCTTCTTCACATTATTACTTGCTACTATTAGCCTATTCATTTTCTTTCACCTGTTCCAATCCACAAAGAATCCATTTTCAAACTTTCTTTTTGCATCTGAATCATATGCTTAGCACCTTTCTCCGCCAAAGATATTAGATCATTTAGATCCGCTCTAGAGAATGGGCTTTGCTCTCCTGTTCCCTGTATTTCTACAAATTCGCCTGAATCAGTCATAACCACATTCATATCAACCTTTGCTCTTGAATCTTCCTCATAGCATAGATCTAGCATTTTTACATTGTTTACAATTCCAACACTTACAGCACTAACAAAAGCTCTTATAGGATATACTGAAAATGGACTTTGTTTATGAAGCTTGTTAACTGCATCTACTAATGCTACAAAAGCCCCTGAAATAGAAGCAGTTCTTGTTCCCCCATCGGCTTGAATGACATCACAGTCTACCCATATAGTCTTCTCTCCTATAGCTTTTAAATCAACTATAGATCTTAATGCTCTTCCTATTAACCTTTGTATTTCCATAGTTCTTCCATCAACTTTTCCTCTAGTTATATCCCTAACCTTTCTAACTTGAGTAGCTCTTGGGATCATATTATATTCACAAGTGATCCAACCTTCACCTTTTCCCTTTAAAAAAGGTGGAACTTTATCCTCTATGGATGCTGTACAAATTACTTTTGTATCTCCAGTTTCGATTAACACAGAACCTTCAGCATATTTTGTATAGTTCCTTGTTATCTTTATATGTCTAGTTTGATCATTTTTTCTACCGTCAACTCTCATTTCATACCTCCAAAAGAAACTGACTTATCTTACCTAATTATTATACATTATTAAGCACCTATTGTGCATTTAATTCTATTAGTTTATTGTATTTTTTCTTCTAATACAAACAATTCATCTCTCTCTGGTGGATCTACTTCTCTTTCTATATTTTCATCTATTAAAATCCCTTTTCCTTTAATAATTTTGCCTATTATTGTAGCTTTGATACCTTCTTTTTCAAGTATTTTTATCAACTCATTGCCCTTATCAGATGTTATAAGCATACTACCTGATGATATAAATCTAAGTGGATCTATAGAATATTTATCACATATTCTTTGTGTTATATTGCTTATAGGCATTTTTTCTTTATATACCTTAAACCCTAAACCACTAGCTTCCGCCACTTCCCACAAAGCGCCTAATACTCCACCTTCAGTTATATCATGCATGGAATTCACGCCAAACTTTCCAGCTATAACGCCCTCCTTAACTACACTTAAATACTTTGCGTAACTTTTGGCCTCTTCTATCTCTTCAAGCGTTAAAACATCTTTTATTTTGTCATTATAGTCGTTTGCTGCAATACTTGTTCCTTCAAGACACAACTGCTTAGTAACTATTATATCATCTCCATCCTTTGCGCCTGAGGTTGCTACTGATCTCCCTTTTAAGGCTTTACCAATTACTGTACATGATATAACCATTTTGTTTACAGCTCTTGTAACTTCCGTATGTCCACCTAAAATCTCAACATTAAGTCTCTGAGTCTCTTCCCCTATCTCTTCCATAACTTTTTCTATTTCATTTAACGATGTACTTTCTGGTGCTAAAATGGTTACTAAAATTCCTATAGGTTCAACACCACAGGAAGCTATATCATTGCAATTTATATGTACTGCTAACTTTCCTGCGTTTACATCAGCTCCTGTTATAGGGTCTGTAGAAAGAATACATTCATAATTTCCGAATTCAACTACACTACAATCTTCTCCTACTCCACTTCTAATTCTAACCTCATCTCTTTTAACTTTTCTACTGTTATCTATTATTTTTTTTAAATCATCCCAATTTAATTTTCCTACTTTCATTAAAATTCTTCCTTTCTATTTAAATAAACAGGCACTATTTCACTACCTACCTCATATTATTTATATAAGGATTAATTTATGGTAGGTGTATGTTTTGAAATATATAGGACCTTTTCTAAGAATAAACAAACTAAAAAAAGAAAATGTTGAACACCAACTCTTTTACCTTGCAAAAGAATCTTTAAAACAAATTGTATTATACTCTAAGTGTGGAATACACACTTCATTAAAAGATCTTAAGACAAAAAATATTCCTAATTTTGATATTAACACATTTAAAGATGTTTCTCCACTTCTATGTGTATACAAAAAAGCAAGCACTAAGCTTATTAATATTGATAATAATCTATGCTGGGACGAAGATAAGTTTAAAAGAGAAATAAACATAGATAGTAACTCATTAATGACACTATGTCTTTTAGAATTACATGACTACTACAGTAGATTTAGAAACATAGATACAAATAAATATAATCTAGCTAAGCTTTATTTACTATTATGTAAGAAACAACTAGAATTTTACGCTTCTTATTTTAGAAATGATGAAGGTGTATTTGTTGATAAAAAAGACTTAAGTGATTCTTTTACAGGAGAATTAACCTTTGAAGAAAAGAACAAAAAATTCAAATTTTCATCTCAAGCATTATTTATGGCGGCTTACTATAAATGTTCTTGTCTATGTAAGAACGATGATAAAGAAAATTATAAAAACTTTTCACTAGACATATTAAATATGTTTCTTGAATTTAAAGAAGAATTATATTTACTAGATTCAGAAGAGCTTACTGAACTATGTCTAGGTTTAAATATTTTTTATAAATATTCTCAAAATCAAGATTGCAAGGTTTTGCTACTTGACTTATCAGAGCTTTTATATGAAAAAGTCAATGATGAATTTTATTCACCTTCAGACTTTCAACTAGAACAAGATTGCAAAAATTATATAAATTTCATCTTACTTTACAAAAACACTGGAATTATCAAATTCAAAGATAAATCTGACATCATTTTTAATAACCTTTTAGAATTATATAATCCCGAAAAAGGAATTTTTATAAAAAATACTGAAAGCAAAGATATTACTTTTTCTTGTCTTGAGATTGCCTTGTATGTGATAACTTGTTTAATGGACTCACATATAAATGCATGTGAAAATAAAAGTGATTTAATAATATTGGATGTATTTAAACGCCAACTTGTAGACTCTGGAATCATTCCTAGTTGGCCTGAGACACCAGAATTGCAAGATGTTGAAAGATATATAAATTATACATTAAAATCTGAAGATTTAATTGATGAACAGGATTTTAGAATGCCATCAATTCCTACTCCTGAAAACTGCGAGTTAGCTGCTATTTTTTATAAAAATATTACTTATAACAAAAAGAAAGAAACCTTCAAAGTTTCTAAGACCTCCTTTGATACTAATAAAAATATGATGATATTCTTTTTAGTTATACATCTTTTAAAACCAAAAAAGACATTGCCTAAAATAATAGAAGAAAATTTAGACTCTGATGAAGAATACTAATAAAAATAATATTTTAATTTTTGGGTTATAATAATATAACCACAGTACAAGCATATATACACGCTAATAATTCAACCTGCTTTAAAAGGAGGTATGTAATTTATGATGAACATAAACTGTTCAGAAAGATGTATACATGAAAAAAACGGCAAGTGTACTTTAAATCATGTAACTCCACTTTCGAGTTTTTCATCTGCCGAAGCAGCCTGTGCTTATTTTATTCCAAAACAATCTAATAAAAGAACTCCCTCTTAGTAATAAGAGGAAGTTCTTTTATTATGGCTCTAAATCTATATATACCTTATCTAATTTAATATTGCCTTCCTTTGTAAAATAAACATCTTTTATATTCTTTTTCTTACAAATCACAGTATCACTGAAATATATAGGTATTACCGGAACATCGTCATATAAAGTATTTTCTGCCATTTTTAGTAATTCTATTTTTTTATTTTTATCTCTTTCCAATTTACTTTTTTCTAATATAGTGTCAAATTGCACATTTTTATATCCATAATTATTATCACTATACATACTACTATACCTTTCTAAAAAAGGCAGAGGATAATCATAACTTCCTTTAAAATCAACTTTAGCCAAGTCATAATCACTTTTACTAATAGCATCATTAAATTCATCTATGCTGCACCCTATACATTCTATTTTTATGCCTAAGTTATCACGTAAATTTTTTGATATATTTTCACAAATTTTTTTATTTTCAACCGTATCTATATAAATCATCTTTAAAGATTCACTACTGTTATTAAACTTACTTTTTTTCATATATTCTAGTGCTTTATCTTTTTCTACATCGCCATTAAAATATATTTTATTTGTAAACAGACCATTTAATCCGTTTCCTATACCAGTTGGAATATACGTCAGAGCTGATCTAGCTGTATTGCTCAATATTTCTTTTGTTATATAATTTCTATCTATATAACAAGCTAAAGCTTTTCTAAAGTTAACATCTTTCACTACACCATCTTTATTTAGGTTAAATACTAAACTTTCAGTGTTGTACGATGGAAGTTGACTTATCTCACCAGAATCATTGAGACTTTTAACTTCACTTATTGGTGGATTGGTAAATATGTCTATGCTGCCACTTTGAAAATCAGCTAACGAAGCTTCACTGCTATTAATACATGTTAGTAAAATTTTATTACTTCTTATAGCGTCCTCATTCCAATAATTATTGTTTTTTACTAACGTTATATTATTGCTTTTATCCACATTATCTATAATAAAACTTCCTGTAAATAAAATATTCTTATACGCAGTTTTCCAATCCACTAAGTTTTCATTAATTTTTCTTAGTGAATATATAGGCTCTGCAAGTATATTCAAAAAATAATTACACGGATAGTTTAATCTTATCTCAAGCTTTTTCTTATCTACAGCCCTAATTGCCACATTATTAAATTCCCTTTTTCCCTGTCTATACTCTGCAGCACCAAACACATAATACAATTGGTCAGCAAATTTGTTATTTATATCCTTACTTAATATTTTCGAAAAAAAGTCTACAAAGTCATCTGCTACAATATCATTTCCGTCGCTCCATTTTGCATCTTCTCTTATATTAAATACATAACAAGTTTCATCTTTGCTTATAGTCCAACTATCACTTATGCCAGGAATTATATTACCCTTTTCATCAGTCTTTACTAAACCTTCGAATAGATTTACAAGTAAATCCTGTTGTCTAACATCATATTCAGTAAGCATAATTAATTCTTTTGGTAATTCTCCAATATTATATACTATGCAATCTTTCGTATTTTCACTTTTATTGCTCTGAACAGCTTTTTCAACACAACCGTTAAAAAGCACAGAGCTTAAAATTAATATACTAATTATAAGCCTTTTCATACAACATCTCCTTTGCATTATAGATCCCCATGGCTGAAAGTAAACTTATGCTCCGGTAGATGTTTACTTTCTGGTGTGGTTATATATATAGACAAACACGGCCTAAAGTTGACTCTCTAGGGTGGCTATCTATATGCTCTTGTTATACCTATTTAGATTATTAGCAGTTAAATAAAAAATAAACAAGTTCTTACACAAAAATCAGTATAACACTTACAAAGCGGAAGATAGAAGAACATAAAAAAAGAGTACAATTTGATTAAAAATTGTACCCATTTTACAAATATATACGTTCTAAATAGAATTTCAAAAAATTAATAAACTTTCATAAAAACAAAAAAAATTGTTCCAAATGCTATCAATATGCATGTCGCAGGATATAGTATGTTTTTTAAGTTTGTTTTAAATTCAAACATTTTAATAGCCCATGCTGACATTGTAAAAATTATACAATATTGAAGAGTAAGATAGTCACTAAAATACTTTACATATGTAAAATGATATGTAGTAAGGAGCGTTAATATTATTGTAAGTATTGTTAAACTCACTCCTATCCATCCTAAAAAATTAATAGCCCTTTTCATCTTTTCCTCCACCTGTCTTAATTTCTATCATGAACCATTTTCATCATAAACCTTTTTTATTATTTTGTAAATACTTATAGCATTTTTTCAAATTCATCTTCATTTATTATATTTACCCCTAGTTCTACAGCCTTGTCATACTTAGAACCAGCTTCCTCTCCAGCTAAAACATAGTCAGTTTTTTTACTCACACTTCCTGCAACTTTTGCTCCTAGAGATTCTAGCTTTTCTTTTATACTACCTCTTGTATAGTTTTTTAACGTACCAGTAACCACTATAGTTTTTCCTAAAAATGCACTCTCTGATATTTCTTCTTCTTCATATTGAGGTCTAACACCTAATTCTAATAATTCATTTATACTCTTTATTATTTTATCCTCTTTAAAAAATTCTACTATACTTTCTGCAACAATATCTCCTATATCCTTAACGGATACAAGATCATCTATGGATGCCTTCTTTATATTTTCTAAATTTTTGAATTCCTTTACTAAATCCTTTGCAGTTTTCTTACCTACATTAGGTATACCTAGTGCAAATATGAATGAAGACAAATCACAATTTTTGCTTTTCTCTATAGCATCTATAAGATTCTGAGACTTTTTATCTCCAAATTTTTCCAAAGTGATTAAATCTTCCTTTTTTATTCTATATAAGTCTGCAATAGACTTAATTTCAAGTTTTTCAAAAAGTTGTTCTGCAGTTCTTTCACTAAAGCCTTCTATATTCATTGCCTCCCTGCTGCCAAAATGTACAATACTTTTTACCATCTGCGGCTTACAAGATAAAGTATTTTCACAAAAATAATGTACTCCTTCTTGAACTAATTCACTATCACAAGAAGGGCATGTTTTTGGTGATTCTATTTCTATTCCATCTTTCAAAGTATCCTCAACTACACCCATTATTTCAGGTATAACATCATTTGATCTTCTAACAAAAACATCACACCCTATTTTAACGCCTTTTCTCTTTATGTCATCCATATTATTTAAGGTAGCTCGCTTAACTGTAACCCCCGCTAATTCCACTGGCTCAAGTATTGCCGTAGGGGTTACTCTCCCACTTCTTCCAATATTCCATTCTACATCTAAAAGTTTTGTAGTAGCTTCTTCTGCTTCAAATTTATAAGCAATTGCCCATTTAGGAAACTTTATTGTATATCCTAATATGTCCCTTGTCTTCATATCATCAATTACTATAACAACACCATCTATGTCATAGTCAAGACTGCTTCTTATATCCTCCACAAACTTTAACTCTTTTTCTATTTCCTCTATGCTGCTACATACTTTAATATATTCATCCTGTGGGAATCCCATATTCCTTATAAATTCCATCATTTCGCTATAGGTTTTAAAAGAAGCTCCCTCATTATATCCTACATCATAGAAAAATGCTGATAAGTTTCTTGCTGCAGTTTCCTTTATATTTAAATTTCTTAGAGCACCAGCGGCTCCATTCCTTAGATTTTTTAATGGCATTTCAGCTTTTTCATTATACTTCTCAAAAGCTGTTTTTGTCATAATAGCCTCTCCATGAACTTCAATAATACTATTGTTATTTATTTTTAATGGAAGAGTTCTTATAGTTTTTACTTGAGCTGTTATGTCCTCTCCAACTAACCCTGTTCCTCTTGTAGCACCTTTAACTAATATTCCATTTTCATCATAAGTACAATTAATAGTAAGTCCATCGAATTTCTTAGTAAGTATATACCTAAGCTCTGGCAGTTTATCTTCGTGATTACGATTATATTCCTCCACAGCTTTTTTATTTCTTATGTGCCAATCTCTTATTCCTTGAATATCTTGTGATTTATCCAAGCTCCATAGTCTACCTTTATGTGTATATTTTTGGAACTCAGATATCACCCTATCTCCTACTCTTTGTGTTGGAGAATAGGGTAATATTACTCCTGTTCCTTTTTCTAACTCAACTAATTCATCATATTTTTTATCATATTCTTTATCTGAAACACTTGGATTATCTAATACATAATACTCATATGCATATCCATTCAACTCTTCTATTAGTTCATTAAGTCTTTTAATTTTGTCATTATCTAAACTCATATTCCCCCTCCTAGACAGCTTCTAATGGAACAATTCCATACATTAAGTTTTTAATTCCCATTTTATCAAACGCAATAGTAAGCTTAACATCCTCCCCAACTTTTGAAACACTTACAATAGTTCCTATTCCAAACTTTAAGTGTTTAACTTTTATTCCAACTTTAATATTTTCAAGCTTTAGCGAGCCTTCTTTATCCTCTTTATTTTTCTTACTATTTGCCATATTTGTATATGAAACACTTACATTCCTTACTGGTGCTTGGAAATTGGTAAAACTATTCTTATTAAATCCATTACTGAAATTATTGTTCATAGAAGTTCCGAACTTTCCAAAACTCTTTTTTATAGGATTATCATATTCTATTAGCTCTGCCGATATTTCTCTAATAAAATCCGACTCTGAATAGGCAACAGTCTTTCCAAACACTCTTCTATTTTCAGCAGAAGTCATGTATAGCATTTCTTCAGCTCTAGTTATTCCAACATAACACAGCCTTCTTGATTCCTCCATTTCAGCAAAATCATTAAAGGCCTGATTACCAGGAAATATTCCATTTTCCATTCCAACCATAAATACTGTCGGAAACTCCAATCCTTTAGCACTATGAACTGTCATCATTACCACACTGTCTGCATCCTGATCAAAATTATCTATGTCAGATACTAATGTAACTTTCTCAAGGAATGCTGATAACGACTTATCTTCTGATGTACTTTCAAACTCTGCTGCTGCAGATACAAGTTCTTTCAAGTTCTCTATTCTGCTTAATGCTTCCAAATCCTTTGAATTTTTAAGCTCTTCCAAGTATCCTGTAGTTTCTAATATTTCCTTTATTAAGCTAGAAACGCTTACTGCATCTCTACTTCTTATAAAGCTGTTTACTAAGCTTACAAATTTCTTTATGGATGATATAGTTCTAGTTGAGAGCTTTAATACTTCCTCTATATCTAACAAAACACTATACATACACTCGTCCATTGAACTAGCGAATTCTTGAACCTTTTCTACAGTGGCGTCACCTATACTTCTTTTGGGAACATTTATAATTCTTCTTAAACTTACATCATCAAGCGGATTGTTTATAAATTTCAAGTAAGCCATTATATCCTTTATTTCTTTTCTATCATAAAACTTAAGTCCACCAACTATTCTATAAGGTATATTAGATTTCATAAAAATATCTTCAAAAACACGTGACTGTGCATTAGTTCTGTAAAGTATTGCAAAATCCTTATATCTCCTATTTTGTTCTTCCTTTATCTTTTTAATTTGAGCTGACACATACATTCCTTCATCAATATCTGAGTAAGCTCTATAAATTTTTATTTTTTCTCCTTGATCACTCTCAGTTCTAAGTACTTTGCTTTTTCTTTGAGCATTATTTTTTATGACATTATTAGCTGCTTTTAGTATATTTCCTTTTGATCTATAGTTTTGCTCAAGCTTAATTACCTTAGCTTCCGGATAATCTTTCTCAAAATCCAATATATTCCTGATATCTGCACCTCTCCACTCATAGATGCATTGGTCGTCATCACCAACAACACAAATATTTCTATGTGCTGCAGCTAAAAGTTTAACTAATTCGTACTGAGATTTGTTAGTGTCTTGATATTCATCCACCATTATGTATTGAAATTTTCTCTGATAAAACTCTAATACGTCTGGATTTTTTTTAAATAAATCTACAGTCTTATAAATTAAATCATCAAAGTCTAAAGCATTGTTACTTTTCAGCTTCTTCTGATACAAGACATATAAATCTGCTATTTTATCCATTCTAAAATTCTGTTGATTTTCTCTTTTAAATTGTTCAGGAGATATTAAGTTATCCTTCTGCTCTCCTATTTTATTTATTATTTCTTTATCTGTTATGTCTTTGTCATTTATCCTTAACTCTTCCATACACTGCTTAATTAAGACTTTTTGGTCATAACTATCATATATAGCAAAATTTTTGTTATACCCTAATTTGTCTATTTCTCTTCTTAAAATTCTTACACAACTTGAATGAAAAGTAGATACCCACATATTATCTACATCACTTCCAACCAAACTTCTTATCCTTTCCTTCATTTCTCCTGCTGCTTTATTTGTAAAAGTAATAGCTAAAACTTTAGAAGGATATATGTTTAAGTCTTTTATCATATGTGCTATTCTGTGAGTCAGAACTCTTGTCTTACCTGATCCAGCACCGGCTAGTATTAATATAGGTCCATTTATAGTTACAACAGCATCATATTGTTCTTTATTTAAAAGCATTTTTAAGTCCATAAAATTCACTCCCTGGTTATTATAAAAAATTTTTTACAAAATTCTCATGTTTAATATTATAACATTTAACTGCTTGTTTAATCATTACTAAACGTAAAAAATGTGCTGATTTATATCAACACATTTTATGGTAATCTAAATTTTTCATTTTATACATAATATTACTTTTCATTATCATTTTTTAATCTTTCTAATACTATGTTGTAACCATCACTTCCATAATTTAAGCATCTATTAACTCTACTTATAGTTGCAGTACTTGCTCCAGTCGTTCCAGCAATATCTAAATATGTTCTTTTATTTTTCAACATCTTAGCCACTTGGAGCCTTTGTTCAAGTGCTTTTATTTCATTTATAGTGCATATATCATCAAAAAATCTATAGCATTCCTCTTTTGTTTTTAGAGCTAATACAGCTTCACATAAAAAATCCATTGCTTCGCTTTGTAATTTGGATTTATATTCTTCCATGAGCTCAACTCCTTATTAAATATACGTTATTATAATCTCACTTTAATTCTATCACGTATTAAAGTGTTAATCCACAAAATTATTATAAATTAACGCAAATAAAAACAGCCCATTGGGGCATAGGCTGTTTGCTCATAAATAAAAAGGGGGCTATTTATTCCTTTTATTTATCCTTGCAAGTTTATTATATTAAAATAAAAATGAAATTTCAAGTTGTTTTGAATAATTAATTGTAGAATAATATTAGAATGCCTTAATCAACTTCATCTTTCACCCAAATTTTTAAATTTTTTTAAGAACCTCTAATTCTTTCTCAGATAACTCCCTATATTGTCCTTCTACTAAACTTGTATCTAAATCAAGTGGCCCAAACTTTATTCTTTTCAAATAAACTACATTTTTATCCCTGCTCTTAAACATCCTCTTAACTTGATGAAATTTTCCTTCCTGTATTGTTACTTTAATTTTTGAACCATCTTTGTCCGCTTGCAGTATTTCTAATTTAGCAGGCATACATTGATATCCATCATCTAAAGTTATTCCTTCTTCAAAAGCTTCTATATCTTTTTCATTCACTACTTTATCTATTTCCGCATAATAAACTTTATCTACATGCCATTTAGGTGATATTAATCTATGATTTAATTCTCCATCATTTGTTAATAATAGTAATCCCACTGTATCTTTGTCCAATCTACCTACTGGGAATGGATTAAATGCTTGATGCTCAGGTTCCAATAAATCTATAACAGTTTCATCATAATTGTCAAATGTCGCAGAAACTACGCCATCAGGCTTGTTCATCATAAGATAAATATATTTTCTGTAATTAACCAATTCACCAGAAACCTTTATCTTGCATATATTCGGATCTACTTTTATAGAACTATCTTTAATTATTGAACCATCAACTTCTATTAAGCCATCTTTGGCTAATGATTTAACTTCTTTTCTTGTTCCATATCCCAAATTCGCCAGAACTTTATCTAATCTTTCCATGGCCTACCTCCTAATAATTTTACATTTAAATTCTCTTAGTATTATAACCTTTTAGTTGTAAAATAAAAACAGTCTAATTAAAGACTGCTTAAAAATCGTCTACTTCCCATAATATTTCATAACTTTTTGTACATAATCCCTGGTTTCATAAGGCAATTTTGAAATATCAGATGCACTTTTTACTCCTCTGTATTTCAGCGTTCCAGGACCTGAGTTATATGCAGCCAAAGCCAATTCTTTAGAGTTATTATACATATCTAATAATCCTTTTAAATATTTTGTTCCACCTTCAACATTTTGTTCTATATCATATGCATCAGAAACACCAAGTTCACTTGCTGTGCCTGGCATAAGCTGCATAAGTCCCATAGCACCAGCCCCTGATACTGATTTAGGGTCAAAATCTGACTCCTGTTTTATAACTGCCTCTATTAAGTCTTTATCAATCCCATATTTTCTGGAAGCTTTTTCTACCGCTTCTTCTATGCTTACGTTTCCACTCTTAATGTCATCTTTTACCGTATTATATACAGAATTTAGTCTTTGTCCTGCACCATATCCTAGTTTGCTTAAGTCATCTTCTCCTAATCCCAACTTAGTTAGATCTATACTTCCATCGCTATTCGTCATAGCATTAGTTAAACTTTCCATGATAAGTGAAAAAGAGTCTGAATCTCCAACTGCTTCTTTAAACATTTGAGTCATAAGTTGAAATTGTAAAAAATCTTGAACTTTTTTATTGTTATCTACATTCATATCTTCACCAACCCATGTTTTTCTTCAAATATATTTATCGTGTTTTATCTAAATAACTTTAATACATAATTACTCTACATTAAATGTAAAAGTATCATAATCTTCATAAGAAACTTCACTATATTGACTTTTAGCTAAGACTAATGCTCTATATTCTTCTTTAGCAAAAGGTATAAATGTATAATAATTTTTTTTACTATAATTTTGTACTAAATTCCATTCTCCTTTTTCCATTATATAAAATTCATATACTACGTCCTTGCCTCCCTCGCTATGGACAGTAAAGTTTACAGATTCATTGCATAGAAATTTTGTTTTATTGCAAGTTATTTTAGTATTAGTTACTGGAAATGCATCATACACTGCTACTTTTATATCTTTTTTATAATCAAAGGGTTTATCGCTATCTTTATTTTTGGCAAATATTTCAACAGAATATAAACCACTACGTTTAGGCGAGAATGTATACCCCTTTTCATGAACATACTCAGTTTCTTCGACTTTACGGTCATTTATCTTTAAGATGTATTTAAGTAATGTACTAATTGTATTTCTAGTTATTACATTTATGTTGATACTATCTCCAACAACATAATGTTCTCTTGCCGGAAAAAGTATATAATCAATATTTGCTGGTATATAGCTAAATACCTCTAGACTTATTATTGAATGACAATCAAAATCTCTTCCAGAATACTTGTCCTTAACTCTTATTTCAAACTCATAGCTTCCCTGTTCCTTAGGCGTAAAATCCGCCCAATTGCAAGTTCCATAATCTATTTTTCCTATCTCTTTTCCATTTTCTTTTATTATAAAACTATATCTTAAGTCAGTACCACCTGAAGCGATAACTTTAAAATTTATTTTTTCATTTATTAGAACATTCTTATTTTTATCCACTAACACTTCATCGATTCTAACTGGTTCTTTGCTTTTCTTATCTATTATAAAATTTAATAGTTCCACAGCTTCATACTCACCCTCGAAGGACTTATCTTTGACCCATACTAATATTTTATAATTTCCAGGTTCTTTACTTCTCCAGATATATGTATTATTTCTTGTATATCCGGAGTTTTCTATAGAATTTCCTTCAATTACATATCTATATAATAGCTCTCTTCCACCAATAACCTCAGCTCTTAACTCGATTGGTGTTTCACATAGTTGAGGTGAATTTAAATCTGTAGTAAAACTTTTTATAAAAATTTCTTTGTATTTTTTTACTTTAAAATTTATTATAGCTCTATCATCATATTTATTAGTTGAATACATATCTTTTACCATACATAATATTTTATAATCTCCACTTATTTTTTCTACATAATTTACAATTCTCTTAGTTGAATAGTCTTGAATACATTCAACTTCTCCATTAAAATTTATTTTCAAGAATTTATATAGTATGGTTCTATTTTCACTATAAGAGGCATCAACTTGAAATATAATTTCAGATCCTACTACTAAATCTGATGATAAACATTTAAAATCCATTATTTCTATTTCTTTCAGAGGTGAAACTTCAAAGTCTATGGTTTGAAAATCATCATATTTATTTTTAGAGTCTACATTTTTACTTTCTATTAATATTTGTCCTCTTCCTACAGCTTTAGTTGTCCATACAAGGTTTCTATCTGCAGAATAATCCTTAATAACTTTCCATTCATCATCAATTCTAATCCAATATTTAAACATCAATGGAGATTTGTTTGCCTCTACAAACAAATTAAGTTTTTCACCTAACTCTAATTCATGTTTGTTTAGAGTAATATTATTTATTAACTTTTCTTCAACTTTTCCTATAATATAATCTATCCTTGAAACATAATCAAAACTTTTTTCCCCATTTCTTTTTTTGGCTTGTACCATTATTATATATTTTCCATCCTCATTTGGAATCCACTCAACGCTTGCTTCTTCATTAAAATCTTTTAATGTACTCCAAGCTCCATTACAGCCAATCATATATTTATATAGAAGATCTTCTTTTAAATTATTTTCAACTTGTACTATTATGGTTGTGTCTTTTTCTTGAGGGCTCTCTAAATTACAAACAATACCTAATTCATTCATTTTAAATACCCATCCTATGCTAAAAATATATCTAAGTTACATTATACTATAGTTCCATATTTTGTAATAGACTTTTATTAACAATTTATTAAAGATAAAAATTTATTTTTCTGGAAATGTTTTTACAAATATACTTTTAAATACTCTCTGGATAAAAGTATATTTCTTGGATAACCTATTTCAGAGGAGGCTGATATTATGAGTAAACCTTTAGATAAACAAAATCCAAACTATACTATTAAAAAAGAGGATGTAGATCTTAAACAATCTCCTGAAGGATATCCGATTGTAGAACGAATGAATAATGGATTGCTTTTTCCCGAGGGACCTAAGGATACTGTAGACTTTGCCGATTATGAAGACATTTAGAAATATAAAAATCCACGCTGAAAAATTTATTTAACAGCGTGGATTTTTATACTTCTTTAGCTAAACCTATTTTTATTAATTTCAGTAAATTTATATATAATCTTTCGTCATCTTCTTTTGTCCTTTTTCTTGGATTAGAAGTTTTCCCTCCACTCCTTCTTACCTTAGCTGATAGATGTCTTTCAAAAAGTAGTCTATCCATATTGTCATTGTCATAAATATGTCCCTTAGGTCCTATGGCATACGCTTTTTTTCCAAGTGCCATAGCTGCAACACCATAATCTTGAGTAATTATAATATCCTCTTTTTCAGTTACATTAATTAGAGCCATATCTACACTCTGAAAACCCTTATCAACATACCTTACTTCACTGTAATTACTAGTTATAGTATGGCTTATATCGCAATACATAATCACTTTTATATTATTTTCCTTAGCAGCTCTCTCGATTATTTGTTTTCCCGGGCATGCATCTGCATCTACTATTATTCTCATATTAATACATCCTTTTTAATCCACTATGATTTACAATTTAAAAATTATGCGACGCAAAATTTTTTCAGAGGACAATTGACAGAGGACAGAGGACAATGAAGGTTGCTTTTCTTCCGCTGTCGCTACAGAAAAGCTTTAATTATTTTTTATTTAGCGGCTTTGCCGCAAGCCATCAGGCTGCATTAATTGGCAATACTTTATTTAAGATATTTTCTTAAAATAAGCATTAAATATAGCCTTTATAAATTAAAGATTTTTCGTAGCATAGCGGAGAAAAATCCT
>NZ_JAEEGC010000075.1 GCF_019207025.1 Clostridium thailandense
TTATCTAAGTGCGACAGCCCCTTTTTAAATCAGTTTAATGATATTTAATCATGAACATTTCTCTGTATCGTCTAAAATATATTTTGGCTTTATTTCTGAAAAAATATAGTTGACAAATAGTCTAATTAGACTATAATATTTAAGTGTTATTAGTCTAATTAGACTAATTATAAATTTAGTAATTTTAGGTATCTAGTAAATTTACGGAAACAATAAATAAGTAACTATTTAACATTTATTCATAAATATTAAATAAAAAGAAAGGATGAAAAAAGTGATTAAATCATTTTTAATGTTAGGACAATCAAATATGGCTGGACGAGGATTTATCCATGAAGTACCACCAATTTATAATGAAAGAATACAAATGCTGCGTAATGGTAGATGGCAAATGATGACTGAGCCCATCAATTATGACCGTCCTGTTTCGGGAATAAGTTTAGCGGGTTCATTTGCAGATGCATGGTGTCGTCAAAATGGAGAAGATATTATTGGCTTAATTCCTTGCGCTGAAGGTGGAAGTACACTGGATGAGTGGGCTGTGGATGAAGTGCTTTTTAGACATGCAATAGCTGAAGCTAAATTTGCTATGCAAAGCAGTGAGTTAATAGGAATTCTATGGCATCAAGGAGAAAGTGATAGTGTTAATGGTAACTACAAAGTTTATTATAAAAAATTACTTTCAATTATTGAAGCTCTTAGAAAGAAGCTCAATGCTCCAGATATTCCAATTATTATTGGTGGTTTAGGAGATTTTTTAGGCAAAGAAGGATTTGGAAAAGGCTGTACTGAATATAATTTCATTAATCAAGAGTTAGAAAAATTTGCTTTTGAACAAGATAATTGTTATTTTGTCACAGCCTCAGGTTTAACTTCTAACCCTGATGGTATTCATATTGATGCAATTTCTCAAAGAAAATTTGGCTTAAGATATTTTGCAGCCTTTTCTAATAAGCAGAATGTATTAAAGCCATTAATTAATGAAAATGAGTTGCTAAGTCTTAATCATGCTAGAACACATACTAAAGCAGAAAAGATATATATAAAAAGTATGGATTTTGCATTAGGAAAAATATCCTATGATGAATTCGCATCTCAAGTCATGCAAATCAACAATGACTAAACCTTATAATTATGAAACAACTATTAACGTAATTTAGATTAAGAGTATAAAGGAGGTGTTTTTTTGATACCATTACTAATATTAGGTTTATTAAAACAAAACCCAGGTTCTTATGGATACGAATTATTAGCTTTAATGGAAGAGAGACACTATAGATACATAGTAAATTTCACTAAAGGATCATTCTATTATAATCTTCAACAATTGGAGGAAAAAGGATATATCAAAAAAGTTGATCAATTAGACAATACTAGAGAGAGGCATAATTATATCATCACTGAACTAGGGGATAAAGAATTTGAAAAATTAATGTATAAGTATGGATCTAAGACAGAGTATATAAACTTATCTTTTTATGCAGCAATGTTATTTGCTAATGAATATAAAAGCGAGGAGCTAACAAAACTAATAAAAATACAAATCGAACAAACAAAAAAGAAAATTTCTTTATTAGAACAATCTATTCAGTATAATGAAACTATACCTACTTATTTTAGAAAAATGCTTGAAAATTCACTTTCCCATCACTTAGTAAATGTTCAATGGTTTGAGGGATTGTTAAAAGATGCGAAAAATGAAAATTAATTTAAGGAGGATAAGTTAAGTGTCGGCCGTAAGTATCTATATTATTGCATAAACATTTAACTAACCCAATATTAGCTCTATAAACTTGAACAATTTGAAGTAAATATCATAAGTTATTAGTAATATAGAAAGTATGCGTAGAAGGAGAAGTTAATTTGGATAGTGTGTTATTTAATTCACTTAGGGGTGGAGGATATATATCATAAAAAATAATGCCCATATACTATGAAAGAAATCCAGTATATGGGCATTATAACAACCCCCTAATTTGTAGAGGGACATCTTTATTCTATTTTCACTTGGAACATTGATTGTGGTAATAGTTTTAGTTATCTTCATATATTCCCACAATTTTCATCAAATATTTTTTGAAATTTTGTCTCACACTTAGTGGCTCAATTAACTCACATTTTCGCCCAAATTTAAGGAGTATGTTATATCCCTCTTCTTTGTCTGCAATAGGATATTTGGCAATATAATTATTCCCCTCAATACCAATAATATTTTCTTCTCCAAATCGCTCTATTACTTTATCTTTTAAAGATTTATCTATTCTGATAATAACCGGTACAAGTTCTTTTGTCATCCATTCTGAGCCATCCATCGGCAAGGATATAAAACATTTATATAAAATAGTTATGTCAATTGAGAAAGTTTTACTTTAGGATGATGATAACGCTGCTTGTTTTGAGTTTTGTCTTTGTAATTGATGGCTTTTTGTGGACACCAATGAATACAAGCAAGACATTTTTCGCAGTTGTGCTTGAACGTTACTTTTTCATCTATAATCTCGATATTTTTTGCTGGACAAACTGAAACACAAATACCACATCTTGTGCAATTTTTCGAAACATTATAATCCTTATCGGTAGATTTAAAATTGGCAGAGGCTTTATTATGCATTTTTCTAAGAAGACCTAAACTGCCCTTTATTTTGCACTCTTTTCTGATTTTGATATCTTGAATGATGACAGCAAGCTTGTCGTCGGCTTTTGCGAGCAGCTTGCCTACCTTTTCGTTTTTTATATCAACCATCAATATATAGGTTGATAAAATAGGAAGCTTAGTGCCGTAATGTAAATATGCACCTTTTTCTTTCAGTATATTGTCCACATCTGTGAGACATGTACCTATAGCTCCCCCGCAGGTAACCACCGAAAAGAAATAGGCATCTTTATTGAAGTTACTGCTTTTTATGAAATCATATACCATATTGGGCAATCCCCATGCATAAACAGGAAAAACAAAACCGATTACTTCGCTATTGCAATTATAATTCATTCCGGCTTTGGAGATTGATACTACGTCGGTGTCACCTAAAACATTGGCAATATCAAGAGCGGTTTGCAGGCTGTTCCCTGTTGCAGAAAAGTAAAAAATTGTTTTATTCATGTTCATATACCTCACTATTGATTTTAAAACTACTTCTATCAAACTAAACAATTAAGTAGTTGTTCTATGAATTTATTTTATCGTGGATTTCATGAAAAAATTTGCCTGTTCCGTGTTAATTCTTGCCTAATCCTCCGAAAGTAGCAATTGAACTCTCGCCAGGTATAGAAGGTGACAGTTTTTTGTGTAAATCCGTACTGCAGGGTCAGTCTAGTTTTTATGTTTGTTGACGCAAACTGGCGACGTCTCTCCTCGGTGGTCTTCCAAAAAAGCGGCTGTAATCTCTGCTGAATTGAGAGTCGCTGACATAACCCACCAGCTGACATGCAGTAGTAGCATCCATTGAACCGGAGACCATCAGATGCCTGGCTTCATGAAGGCGCAGTGCCTTTTGGTATTGCAGTGGACTCATCGAAGTAACTGACTTAAAATGTTCGTGAAAAGAGGATTCGCTCATGTGTACCAGCTGGGCCAAGTCTGCAACCTTTATCTGCTCAGAGAAATTGTAGCGGAGCCAGGAAATTGCCTTCGAAACTCGCTGCACGCCAGAATCCGCAAAACCTATTTCAGCAACATGAACACCGATGGTGCTGCGCAGGACTCGTATTAAAATTTCATCCAGCACAAGTGGGGCGAGCAATTTAGTATCGCTGGGACTTTGAAGACATTCCACAAGCCTACTTACAGCATTGATAATGCCAAAGTCAGCGTTAGTGAGATAACCGACACTTCGCTGACTAATTGAAGGTAGACCATCGGGATACACTTTCAGGACCAATTCTGAGATCTTTTGAGGGTCCAGTTCCAAGCCTACACTGAGGAACGGCTCAGAAGAGCTGGCCTGTGTGGTTTGGAGTGCAATCGGCAGAGCAACGGGGAACACGAGCATACGTGACCTACCGACCTCGTAGATTTCTTTTCCTAAAGTAACGGCCTTTATTCCTTGTGCTACGATTAATAAAGAAGGTAGGTAGAAGGTTTTCATGATGTTCATTTCCATTCTTGAATAGCGATTTATATGCAAACCTGGAATGCGCTGACTAAAGGTACCGTCATGTGGGGTTTGGGCATAGATCAGGCGTGCCAGTCGTGATATCTCTTCTTCTAGCATCCCCCCCACGTTAACAGACGTTGAAGGTACTGAATGTTCATCTAAATTTTTCATTATTCAATGACCTCCTGTATTCCAACATCCAGTTAAGAGTATCAAGCATTTGATCATATTCGTTCCTCTTACGCTCAATCTCAGTTATCTTTTGGCATATCCATTCAATCACTTGTTCATTAGTAAGCGTATTTTCATCATGGTCCTTCAAAATTTCCTTAAGTTCAGTTAGCGAACACCCCGCTCCCTGAAACTTCTTTATGAGTTTCAAACGTTCGATAGCGACCTCTGAATAATTACGATAGTTATTTTCCTCTCTTCGAACATGTCGACTATCCAATAGGCCTTCTTTTTCATAAAAACGAATTGTGTAGACTGTTAAACCCATTTTTTTAGCTAATTCTTGAATCTTCATATGAATCCCTCCAAAAATGACTTGCATTAGAGTTAACTATATAGTTTATACTACAATTGTTAAAGAAAATCAACAGCTTAAGGAGGTTAAAGGTCTGAATGACCTTTAACGAGTAGTTTGCGAGCGGGAGCGAGTGGGTTAAACTACTCGGTGCTTCCGACTAGAAGGAGGAATTATTATGCGTATTTTTGTAACAGGAGCAACAGGTTATATTGGTTCAGCGGTTGTACAAGAACTGATTCAGGCTGGACATAAAGTAATTGGATTAACACGTTCGGAAGAGGGTGCCAAGAAATTAGAAAGTGTTGGAGCAGAAGCACTGATTGGGACGCTGGAAGATACGGAATGTCTTTGTAAAGGAGCTTCCATGGCAGAAGGTGTTATTCATATGGCTTTTCGACATGACTTTTCGGATTTTTCAGGATCCCTTGCTATTGATTTAAATGTAATTAACGCAATAGGTGGAATACTTAAGGGTACTGGGAAACCATTTGTGACCACTGCTCATGCCAATGGGGAAACCTCGGATAAGGCTACATTAGCGTTAGCTGATAAAGGGGTTTGTTCCGCTGTCATTAGTCTTGCACCCTCTGTGCATAGTGACGCAGATAGCCATGGATTTATTCCACAACTTATCAATATTGCACGCTCAAAAGGAGTATCTGCATATGTTGAAGAGGGAACTAATCGATGGCCGGCTATTCATAGGCTTGATGCTGCTAAGCTTTTTCGTCTGGCAATTGAAAAAGCACCAGCCGGTTCAAGTTTTACCGGGAGAGGCGACGAAGGAATTCCTTTCCGTGAAATTGCCAGTACTATCGGAAAACACTTAAACCTTCCAGTGGTAAGCATTTCCCGAGAAGAAGCAAATGCTCATTTCGGATTTCTCGGTATGCTAGTTTCACTTGATATCCCAAGTGTAATGCCGGGAAACGTTGCACAAACAAAAGAGGTTTTGGGGTGGAATCCGATACAACCAGGCTTGATTGCGGATTTGGAGCAAGGTCACTATTTCAATAAATAGTCTACTGCATTTTAAATAAGGACAATTTTCTTTTTATTGAACAGTTCATGAACTCACCATTTGTTTTAAAAATTTATGAAGAAGTTCAGCTGATTAGTAGACCGTTAGTAGAGTTTTTAGAAAATGGTAAAAAGTTCGGTGTCTTTAAGGAAGTTGATATTGATCTATTGTTTATTTATTCTTTTAGTCCATTAATGCAAATTGCTAAAAAGTATTTCAACGGAGAGTTTGAATTCACCGAACAAAACTAATACAGCATTATTTAGGAAAGTTACTTGAATGAATATTCATTTATTGTAAAAATACTATACAAAAATAACTAAATGGAGGTAATTAAAACGAAAAATAAAATTTACCATGTTGGGGTATAGAGTATTTTTTGTATTTGTTTAGGTTATAGTATATAACTTGATTGGGACAACTAGTTAGGGTGTAGCAATAACTAGAAGTTATTGATTATTAAAAGATTAAATGTTAAGTTAAATATGATAAAATAAACTCAAATTTTTATTGATTGTTTACAATATATGGAGAGGTTATTAAATATATGAATCAAAATATAGATAAAAAAATAACCGTAACTGAATTATCTGAGTTAGTGAAATTGTCGCCAACTTATTTATCCGAAGCTTTCAAAGATGTTACAGGTTATTCTATAATTAAGTTTTTTAATAAGATTAAAATTGATAGAGCAAAGGAACTGATTATTGAAGGGGACAAAAAAATAAAAGAAGTGGCAGGGCTAATGGGATATAATGATGAATTCTATTTTAGCAGGATGTTTAAAAATATAGAAGGAATAAGTCCATCGGAATTTTACAGTAAAAATATCCATGAATATTAGTATATCACATGGATTCAAATTCTTTTCAAGGATATAATTGATACAAAATTATGAATTGGAGATGAGTTTCTGATGAAGCTAAATCTAAGGGCGCAGAGACAGAACTTATACATTTATATGAATAGAGGAATAGCCACAGTAATTATGGAACCACTGCGCGGAGGTTATCTACTTAATAATGTTCCTAGGGAAGTGACTGAATTAATAAGAAACTATCCTGAAAAGCGTTCGCTTGCCGAATGGTGTTTTCGTTGGCTGTACAATATGCCAGAGGTATCTGTTATTCTTAGCGGAACGAGTAATCTTGAGCAACTGAAAGACAACTTGAAAATTTTCCAATATGCTGAACCAAATTGTATGTCGGATGAGGATGAAAATCTGATTTTAAAGATACGTGAGGCTTTTGAATCGCAAAAGAGCATTGGTTGTACTGGATGTAGGTACTGTATGCCCTGTCCACACGGTGTTAAAATTCCGGATGTTTTTAAGCTTTATAACAGTTACAAGTTTATGAAGTCCAATAACGACAGATATGTTTATCAAAGAGTATTGATGCCATCAAATTCCGGAGCTGACCAGTGTGTATCTTGCGGTATCTGTGAAAAGCAATGCCCGCAGGGACTCAAGATTCCAAGTATTCTTCAACAAGTTCACTATGAATTTGTTGAAAAAAGGCTCACTAGATAGTCTAAAATATAACCAAATTTTTATTGAAGATGCAATGACAGCCTCATCGAAAGAAGATCATGATTACATAAACAATGTATTTTCAATTTGAGGTTTGATATGGTATTTCATATTCATAAAACCAGCATAATACCATAAATAAAAAAACATTTATCTAATATGGTAAACAGGTGGGGCTGTCGCACTTAAGATAATCAAAGCAGAAAGTA
>NZ_JAEEGC010000076.1 GCF_019207025.1 Clostridium thailandense
ATTAAAATTTTTTATAGTGACGAAGTCTGGTAACATATCTCGCAGAATAAGTCTACTTTCTGCCATACTTACCTAAGTGCGACAGCCCCATAAGATAGAACAAATTTTGATAATATAGTTTAAAAATTATAATAACATATGTTACATTGATATTTATTTTTTTAAACTTGAAAAAGCACTATTTTAAGCTATTGTAAATTAAATCTAAGTTATCTTTCATACTCTCTATGTAATTTTTATTATCTTCTTTACTTTCAACAGTGTATATTTTTTCTACTTTTGCTCCAACTTCTTTTGCAAGGGTTTCAGAAACCTTTGGACTTACCATATCTTCTACAAATATTGTTTTTATCTTATTTTTTTTGCAATAATCGATTAAGTCGGCCATTTTTTTAGGTGTTGGTTCCCCTTCAGCAAATACATCTTCTACACTATTTTGTTTTAATCCGAAATCTCTACAAAGATATGCAAAAGCAGCATGACCCGTAACAAAGTTTTTATTATTTACAGTATCAAATCTTTTCTTATAGTCATCATATAAATTATTAAGCTGTGTTGAAAAATCCTTATAATTCTTTTCATAATAATCTCTATTGGATGGATCAATCTTTTCTAAAGCATCTTTTATATTTTTGGCCTCAAATTCTGCACCCTTTAAACTTATCCATACATGGGGATCATACTGCCCATGTTCCTTAATCTCACCTTCATCAGTGCTCTTAATTGCGTCAAAGCCTTTAGATGCTTCAACAGCAACTAATTGTTTGCTATTTACTGCTTGTATTGATTTATCAGCCCAAGACTCCATTCCAGCTCCATTATAGACAAACAACTTTGATTTACTCAAGTATTCAAGGTCTCTTGCTGTAGGTTCAAAATCATGGGGTTCTGTTCCGTTTGGGATTATTGTTCTAATTTCTACTTTATCTTTACCAATAGCTTCAACAAATTCCCTTATGGCATTAAAGGAAACAGCAACTTGTATCTTTGATTGGGAACTCTGTTCTGAAATAGTTTTATCGCTGTTTACACTTTTATTGCCACAGCCTGAAAAAGTTACTAGAGTAAATATAGCTATCAGAATTGAGGTTATTTTTTTATACATTTTGATCACTCCTCATACAATATAGTTGTTGCAAATCATTTGCATTTACATTTATAATATACTTAGAAAAAACTGTTTTGTCAATAATTACATTGTATGTAATATTAGTTAAAATTTATAAATTTTAAAAATTTACATTTAAAAAGGAGTAACAAATGGAAAAGGATAACCAGTATTCTGCAAACAATAGGTTATTAATTGTAATTATGGTAACATCAGTAATGCTACTGTTTCTAATCAACATTTTGAGAAATATGACTTTACCTAAAATAGATGAAGACATGTTAAATAATTTTTATACAATATTTATAAGCATGATTTTAGAAGGATTTCCATTTATAATAATAGGTTCACTAATTGCATCTTTCATTCAAAGTTTTATTTCAGAAGAAAAGATTGTAAAGCTTATACCTAAAAATAGAATTGTAGGTTTGATATTGGCGGCATTAGTTGGACTAATTTTCCCAGTATGTGATTGTGCAATAATACCTATAACTAGAAGGCTTATAAAGAAAAAAATTCCAATAGGCATGGCTATAGCTTTTATGGTTTCTGTACCTATAGTCAATCCTATAGTCATATTTTCTACTTACTATGCATTTTATGGAAAACCATACATAGTCCTAGCAAGGGTGCTCTTTGGTGTAATATCAGCTGTCCTTATAGGATATTTAATTGATATATTACATACAGGTAATGTTTTAAAATATAATATTCAAATAAATAGTTGTAGATGTGGTTGCAGTGAGAATCATAATCATGTTCATATTGACCACAAACATAAATATAATTTTTTATCTGAAATAATTTATCATACAAGCACTGAAACTTATAGTACAGGAAAACTATTTATTATTGGTGCGCTTATATCTGCATTTGTTCAAACTTACGTACCAAAAAGATATATACTTTCTATTGGGCAAGGCAGTTTATACTCCATATTAGTTATGCTTCTTTTAGCTTACGTTTTATGTATTTGTTCTCAAACAGATGCTTTTATAGCTAGAGCCTTTCTTGGACAATTTACAGTAGGTTCTATAATTGGATTTCTAATATTTGGACCAATGCTTGATATAAAAAATACTTTAATGCTTACTGGAACCTTCAATAGAAAATTCACGATAAAGCTTATTTTTCTTATAATAGCTGTATGCTTCATTATGGCTATAGTTGCAAATTATGCAATTCCTATTAGCTTGAAATTTTCAGGAGGTTTTTAAAAGTGAGTGATAAAAGATTTAATTTTAACATAGGCGAATTTACTTGGCTTATACTTCTTTTTGCAATTTCATTTTATTTTTACAGGCTAGTTCATTTAGGTGAAATTAGTATGTTTATAAACCCTAATATGAATAAATATGTTATATTTGCTTCAGTTTCATTATCAATCCTAGGAATTTTTCAAATACCTAAGATATTAAATACCCCAGAGGGAAAGCCCAAATTTGGTTACTTGATATTTGCTATTCCGGTGATTATTGGATTTTTGGTTAATCCAATCGGTTTAACTCAAGGTATAACAGAAGCAAAAGGTGTGAATTTTACACAAGATAGTACTGCTGTAAGTACAAAAAGAATTATTAATAATGAAATTAAAAACACAAACAGTGAAATTATTATGAATGACAAAAATTATTTTGCTTTTCTTAATGCGATCAGTGAGGAACCTAATAAATTCAAAAATTATAAGATAAATTTAACAGGATTTGTATATAGAGATGAAAATATAAAGGATGGCAGATTCATTATTGCAAGAATGCTTATGATATGTTGTGCTGCAGATGCACAAACAGTGGGCCTTTTATGCGACTACAAAGGTCAGAAGTTTGATAAGGGTACATGGGTACAAGTAACAGGAACTTTAGACACCACTTACTATGATGATAACAAGCAAGACTCTTTAATACCATTAATAAAGGTTAAAAGTGTTAAAAAGATAGAACCACCTGTATCAAAATATATTTATCTTAATAATACAGATTAATTACTTTATAGATACCTACAACAGAAAGTAAATTTATATGCAGGGAGATGTTACCAAAGCTGAAGGCACATATAAAAATTTTAAACTATTTATAAGATCTATTAAATAACTTATTGCCAAAATGGTTAAAAGATATATAATAATATTGAAAGGAGTTTTATATGAGGGAAATTTTAAGTAAATTATTAGATAGAGATTTGGAAACATTAAATATTATTCATAAGGAAGGACAAATCACAAAGAAAAACTTACAAGTTAAAACAGGTATGACATTAACGACTTTAAATAGAGTAATGAAAAGCCTTGAAGATAAAAAACTAATAATGGAAGCAGGAATATCAGAATCAACGGGAGGTAGAAAGGCTGTAGAATATGGTACAGCACAAACAGGAGCATATGTTATAGGAGTTGATATATCGAGAACGTATGTAAAGATTATCATAGTAAACTTGAGAATGATTATTTTAAAAGAAGAAAAGTTTTATATGGATGATAGCTTTTCGCCAGAAAAAACTGTTGATAAAATTACTGATTTAATAGAGCAAAAATTATTGGAGTTATCAATAAGTAAAAATGAAGTACTAGGAATAGGTGTAGGTACTGTAGGTCCATTGGATAGAAAAAGAGGTATTATGATAAGTCCTAAAAATTTCTTTAATAAGAGCTGGTCTAATGTAGCTATAAAGGAGATGATCGAGAAAAAAATTTCAATTCCATGTTTTATAGATAATGGAGCCAATACTGCGGTTCTAGCTGAATACTTATTTGGTAAAGGAAAAGATCTGAAAAGTATTGTATACATACATTGTGGAATTGGAATAAGGTCAGCAGTTATAAATGATGGAATTATTATTAGAACAATGAATGATTCAGAAGATGCCTTTGCACATATGATTGTAGATTCAAATGGTGAAAGATGTATTTGTGGCAATAAAGGATGCATAGAAAGTTATTCATCCATTGATGCAATGATTAAAAGGTATAATTTAAGGACAAAAAATAATAATAATAATAATGCCAATGAAGAAGTAAGAGAAGAAGAGTATAAAAAAGTATTAGATTTAGCAATGCGAAATGATGAGTTTGCCACAGAAATTGTTGACAAGGGCGCTGAGAATTTGGGTATTGGTCTTGCTAATCTTGTAAGAATATTAAATCCTCAGCTAGTAATTTTATGTGGACCATTAATTAAAAATTATAAGCGTTACTATGATATGTGCATTAACACATTCCATAAAATCAATTATTTAAACAATGCAGTTGTATTTAGTAAGGGGGGGGGATTTAAAGAAGATGCTATTGCCATAGGTGCAAGTTTAATGGTAATAGAAAAGTATATAAGAAAAGACAGAGATTAGGGGGAGATAAGTTGATTGTAATAGCTATGAAAATATTTATAATATCAATTATAGCTGGTATATTAGGTTCTATTCTTGGTCTTGGAGGAGGAATTATAATTACTCCAGCATTAACTTTACTATTTGGAGTGGATATAAAATATGCTATAGGTGCAAGTATAGTATCAGTAATTGCCACGTCAAGTGGTGCGGCTATTGTTTACATAAAAGATAAGATTACCAATATAAGAATAGGTATGTTCCTCGAAATAGCTACAACTACAGGAGCAATTACAGGAGCATTTCTAAGTGGAGTAATTAGCCCAAAATACCTTTATTTTATATTCGGACTGCTTTTATTATATTCTACAATTGCTATGCTTAAAAAGTCGAAAAATGAACTTCCTAAAGATGTAACATTACATCCTATAGCTAAAAAGCTTAAGTTAAATGGAGAATATTATGATAAAGTTTTACAAAAGCAAGTTAAATACAATGTGGATGGAGTTTATGGCGGATTTGGTATGATGTATGTAGCAGGAGTTATATCAGGACTTCTTGGTATTGGAAGTGGAATATTTAAAGTTATGGCTATGGATTTATTTATGAAAATTCCTTTAAAGGTATCAAGTGCTACTAGTAATTTTATGATAGGGGTAACTGCGGCCGCAAGTGCAGGTGTATACTTACTTAGAGGAGACATAGACCCCAAAATATCAGCTCCTGTAGCTCTTGGTGTTCTATTTGGGGCATCAGTAGGGACTAAAATTATGCAAAATTTAAAAAGCAAAACTATAAGAAAAATATTTGTGCCTGTTCTCGCTTATGTTTCAATAGAGATGATCATAAAGGGATTGGGGGTTAAATGATGAGTAAAAGCGAGATTGAAGAGATCGAAATTATTATAAGTAAATTTTTAAAGGCTGGGGTTTTATTAAGTGCATTCATAATATTTATTGGATTTTCAATGCTTGTAATAACTGGAGATAGTGGATATATGGGTAATACATACCCAACAAATCCAACTGCAATATTATCTGGAGTAGTATTATTTAAACCATATGCAATAATATTAACCGGATTATTGATTTTAATTGCAACTCCTGTGTTTCGTGTGGGTGTTTCAATTATTGTTTTTGTAAAAGAAAAAGATTATTTATATGTGAAAATCACTTCGCTGGTATTCGTAATATTAATTATAAGCTTTGTACTTGGAAAAGTTGAATAAGTAAATTTAAATATGTTCACTAAATAAACATAGGAGGAATAACAATGCATCCAATATTATTTAAATTAGGTTCACTTACATTATATAGTTATGGATTTATGATAGCTATAGGTATAATATCAGCATTATTATTAGCTTTGCATAGGGCAAAAAGATTAGGTTTTGACACAGATGCAGTTATGGATTTAGGTATATATGGAGTAGTAGGAGGATTCATTGGAGCTAAACTTCTATTTTGGATAGTAGAATTTCCAAGTATAATTCATAATCCTAATTTTATTGTGGAAACATTAAGTAATGGTTTTGTGGTGTTCGGAGGAATTATGGGAGGTGCTTTAACAGGATATGCTTACTGCAAAATAAAGAAGTTAGATTTTTTAGCTTATTTAGATTTAATAGTACCAGCAATTGCACTTGCTCAAGGCTTTGGAAGAATCGGCTGCTTTGAAGCAGGATGCTGTTATGGAAGAGAGACAGATAGTGTTTTTGGTATAGTATTTCAAAATTCATTGTATGCTCCAAATGGAGTTTTATTGATACCAACACAGCTCTTTTCAAGTGCTGGAGATTTTATAATAGCAGGAATACTCTTGTATTATTCATCAAAATCCCAAAAAAGAGGACAAGTATCAGGGCTTTATATGATTTTGTACAGTGTAGGAAGATTTATTATTGAAATATTTAGGGGAGATCCAAGAGGCAATGTTGGAATTCTATCAACTTCACAATTTATTTGTATATTTATGTTTTTTGTAGGCATTTATGTTTTTTGCTTTCTTCATAAAGGGAAAAAGCATTCAGATTAATTTATCATATAAGATAGAAAATAGTACATTACATTAATTGATTTTAAATTTAATGTAATGTACTATTTTTTAATAGCTCTAGCTAGTCATTTTCTAAATGAGTTTTATTTAAAATTATATAACTAAAAGTAATTAGAGTAATTATTATTAGAGCCGAATAAAATCCCATCCTAAAGTCAGGCACTCCTAAGCTCATAATAAACATAAAGGCAATAGCTAATATAGTAACATATGCACCGAATCTACCTAACACCAATGGTGATTTATAAACTTCATTTTTATTACGTTTCTTTAGCCATATAAGATAAGTAAATAAATTAGTTATCCAATTTATAAATGTAAAATATGAGGAAGCAGAAACCAAATAATTAAAAAGTTTTTGTGATAGCAGAAATGACAGAGCTACTAACACAATAGAAACTGCACCAACTAAAATCCAGCTATTACGATAGAAACCTTTTTTAGATGCTTTGGCAAAAAGAGATGGAGCTTTTTTTGCTTCTGCCAGTGATGTAACCATCTGAATGCTTGCATAATAAGATGCAACCATTACTGAAAAAGCTGCTAATAATATAATAATATTAATAATATATGCTGCCCAGGATAATTTAAGTGAATTTATAGCCTGAACAAAGGGCGATTGATCTGTAGATATTTTATCCCATGCAATTAAACTAATTAAAGTAAACATGGATAAAATGTAAACTAAAATTATGCTTATTGACATATAAGAGACAGCTTTAGGTATTGTAGTTTTAGCATTCTCTACTTCAGAAGATGCCATTACTATTGCACTTATACCGCTGTAAGAGAAAATAACAATAAGCATAGATTGAAAAAATCCAGAAATACCATTTGGAAAAAATGCTCTTATGCTTGTAAAATTTTTTGGATAGGTAGGCAAAGGATTAAAAATAAGCGCGTATGCCCCTAAAACAATAAATAGTATCAAAGCTAATATCTTTAAAGCTGCCATCGTCCCTTCAATTCGTCCGAAATTTTCCATATTTAATGAATTAATAATGACTATTAAAAATGTAAAAAATACAGAGGTTGCTGGTAGAGGAATATTAGGAAACCAAAATTTAATAAATACAGACATAGCAATAGATTCAGAAGCTATTGTAAATATACCACTTATAAAAACTATCCAACCTAATAAGAATCCTAAATATGGACCGCAAAATTGTTCAGTATAAACCCTAAAAGATCCGTGAGTAAGTCGATTTACATTTATACTTGTCATAGAGCCAAGAACTTGAAGCATTATTAATCCTCCAAGCAAATATGCAATAACAACAGAAGGACCTGACTCATGAATTGCAAGGCCACAACCTAAAAAGTATCCAGCTCCTATAACACCACCTACTCCAAGACCAGCCAGATGAGAAGCACTGAATTTTTTGGGATTTTCTTTATTTTCCAAAGCATCATAGTTTTTATTAAATCTTATACGAGTTCTTTGTTTTTCCATAGACATCATCACCTACTAAATATATTTCTATATTAGTATTCTAAATTAGTAGGTGGATTATTCTATAGATCTTAGACAGAACGTTTTTTCTGTAATAATTATTCTAACACATGAATATGTTTACGTGTTCTTTCTATATTCAGCTTAAGGTCTAAACAATTTAGAAAATTATATCTCCTTATATACTTAGTTATGTCTTTATCTAAAGTTTACTACTTACAATGAATTTAATACAAATTGATTGTAAAAAGATTACATTAATGCAAGTTATAAAAAATTTAATTCTGAATTTAAATAAATATGTGCAAAAAATGACAGATTTATATTATAATTATTATGGATATGTGTGAAAATTGAGCATATGCGAAAAAGCAATATAAACCGATTGTATTCATTTTAAGTAAATGAAGTTTAGTTAAAAAAGGAGAGACCAATATGAAAAGGAAAAAAAGTATTAGAGGAGTAATGGTGGGATTACTATGTGCTGCAGCTATCATACCACTTGCAGTTGTAGGAATATTCAGTTACATGTCTCAAACAAAAATTTTTAAGGAAGAGCTGAATAGCTTATTTAAAAGCAATTTATCAGAAATAATGTCTGTAATAAATACACAGACTGTAAGTAACTCATCAATTACAGAAATGCTTACGTTAAATACGGATGCTCAAGCTATATTGAAGGATACTCAAAGCAGTACTAGATTCATTGGAACTTTAAATGGTATTGTTCAATCGCATAAAAATATTACTAATGCATACATAGGAACGACAAATGGAATGTTTATTGTGCAGCCAACTCAAGAAGTTCCAGCAGGTTTTGACCCTAGGCAAAGGCCGTGGTATAAGGATGCGGTAAGTAAAAATGGACAAATTGTAATTACAGATCCCTATGAAGATAGCCTGAAAAAAGGAACTTTTATGGTGACTTTTGCAAAGACTGTAAAGGACTCTTCAAATGGAGAGTTAGTAGGAGTAACGGCTATAGACATAAAACTTGATGAAATTTCAAAATTAGTTGGAACAAAAACAGTAGGTGAAAAGGGATATATTGTTTTATTTGACAGGAATGGAACTGTTATAGGAAGTAAGGATAATAGTATTCTAAATAAAACTCCTAAAGATTTAAGCTGGATATCAAAGGTTATATCTAGCAATGGTGAAACTTATGAAGACAACATAAATGGTACAAACTATTTTATTTGTACTATGAAAGATAGTTCAACAGGATGGATAGCAGCTACATTTTGTCCTCAAAGCGAACTTTTAGGGAAGGTAAACAGTGCAAGAAATACTATAATAGTAGTATCTTTGGTTTCTCTGTTATTAGCTTTATTTTTAGGCAGTTTAAGCTCTAAGTTAATAACAAATCCAGTATTAAGTCTAGAAAAAATACTTGAAAGAATGAAAGATGGGGATTTTACAGAAGAGCTTGATAGTGACCGTATTTCTATTCATGAAATACATAAAATCACAGAAGGTATAAATACTGTAAGAAACGAAATGGTTTCTATTTTAAGCAGCATACATGCAGTTTCAGATAACATAGATGCATCTTCAGGTAAATTAAAAATTATAGCAGAGCAATCGAATGCTGCAGGTGAAGAAATAGCTAAAGTAGTTCAGGAAATAGCTACTGGGGCAGGGAAACAGGCGGAATCTATGGATGAAAGTCAAAATTTGATTATCCAACTTGAAAATGAAGTGGTAGAATCAATTTCTAGAGCAGAAAATATGGTGCAAATCTCAATGGGAGTTAAGAATTCAACTGGAAACGGCACAAAAATAGTCAAAGATTTGAACGAAAAATTTGCAATAACATCAAACGCAAGCAAAGAATTATCAGTTAAAATTAAGGATTTATCAGAAAAATCTAATGAGATAAGTAGTATAACCGAGACTATAACTGCTATAACAGAGCAAACAAATCTTTTAGCATTAAATGCTAGTATAGAAGCAGCTAGAGCAGGGGAGGCAGGAAAAGGGTTTGCTGTTGTTGCAGCAGAGGTTAGAGAGCTTGCAGAACAGTCATCAGAATCTGCATTTCTAATAAATAAAGTGATAAATGAAATAAAATTAAGTATTTCAGAACTCTTAACAAAAGTAGATTATAATATGTCTCTAAGTGAAAGTACAGGACAAAGTGTTCAAATTACGAAACAAGCCTTTGAAGATATATTTAAAAATACTGTAGAACTGGAGGAAAGTATTGAAGTTGTAGATAAATCCTTAAATAAAATAAGCTGTCATAAAGATAACGTTGTTTTAAAGATAGAAGAAGTATCTTCTGTATCACAGGAAATAGCCGCTACTACAGAGGAAGTCAGTGCGTCTACTGAACAACAGGCAGCGGGACTTCAAGAAATAGTTTCATCATTAGAGAAATTAGAAGGTTATTCTAATAATCTGAACACCTTAATTAAAAAGTTTAAAATTTAAAGAGAATTTGATTTTATGTAGGGGCTGTCTTAAGTAACAGCCTCTTATTTGATTTATATGGAAAATTATTGTTAAGAATACTAAAAGAATATTGACATATATAATGTTTTAGTGTACCATTTTAATAATACACTAAAACATTGTTATTTGGAGGTGTAAAAATGAGTTTGGATTTTGAACAAAAAGTTCCTATATATATACAAATAATGAATTTAATTAAAAGGGATATAGTCACAAAAGTATTGAAGCCAGGAGATAAACTTCCATCTGTAAGGGAGATGGCTGGAGAATTAAAAGTAAATCCTAATACTCTTCAAAGAGCTTACCAGGAGCTTGAGAGAGAAGGAATTACTTATACACAAAGGGGAATGGGGACTTTTGTAATGAAGGATGAAGAAGTGATTACAGAATTGAAAAAGGAAATGTCTAAAGAGATTATAAATAATTTTTTAGTGGGAATGAAAAGCATTGGATTTAGTGCCAAGGAAATTTTAAGTATAGTTGAAGAAAAAGTTAAGGAGGAAGTTTAGATGGATAATGTATTAAAGGCATCAAAGCTAGAAAAAGGCTATTTAAATAAGAAAGCTTTAGATGGAATGGATTTGGAAATTGAAAAAGGGAAGATTGTTGGGCTTTTAGGCCCTAATGGGAGTGGAAAAACAACTTTTCTAAAAATTGCAGCAGGGCTTTTAAAACCTACAAATGGTGAAATATTAATAGATGGCCATAAACCAGGCGTATATACAAAATCCATAGTATCATATCTGCCAGATAAGGATTATTTATTTAAATGGATGAAAATTAAAGATGCAGTAGATTACTTTAGAGATTTTTATAGAGATTTCGACGAAAAAAAAGCAAAAGAACTTTTGGAATTTATGAATCTAGACATTAATAGTAAAATTACCACATTATCAAAGGGAATGAGCGAGAAGTTGTATTTAACTTTAGTACTTTCAAGAAAGGCAAAATTATATATATTAGATGAACCTTTAGGTGGTGTAGATCCTACAACAAGGGAAAAAATACTCGATGCTATATTGAATAGCTATAGTGAAGACAGTTCAATAATTATAACCACTCATTTAGTAAATGATATTGAAAGATTATTCGATGATGTGGCATTTATTTCAAATGGAAAAATAATTTTAACTGGTAATGCTGAAGAATTGAGAAATGAAAAAGCAATGTCTATAGATCAGTTATATAGGGAGGTATTTAAAGATGTTTAATTTAATAAAATATGAATTAAAAGGTTACTTTAAGGACTTTATTATTATACTAGGTATAATAGCACTTATAAATATACTTTTGTATACTAGAATGAATACTTGGCCAAGAGGAGCAATAGTATCTTTATCGTTTTTAGTTAGTTTTGCAGCGGCAATTGTAGTTCTAATATGGAATATAAAACTATTTAGTAGAGATATGTATGAAGATAGTGGATATTTATTATTCACATTACCTCAGACTGGTTATTCTATATTAGGTTCAAAACTTATAACATCAATTATACAAGTTTTAATAGTTGGAGCTGTAGCACTAATATTTAATTTCATTAGTTTACAAAGTATAGATAATTTTCGAAACAACGCTCAAATAGTTTTTAGTAATATAAATCCTAATTTAGCACCAATAAGTATTATAAGCAGTCTAATAAATTATGTGTTTTTTCTAACCACAATTTATTTCTCAATATCGTTAAGTAAAATAGCAATTAGAAAGAGAAAATTTGGCAAGCTAGGTGCTTTTGTGATATTTGTAATTTTTTCTTTAATAGTTGGTAAAATTACTATGTCAATATCAAATACTTTTCCTCAAAGTTTTAAGTTGAATTTACTTTCAGCTCAATCACAAATTAGCCTTTATGGACCAAGCAATATTTCAATTAATATAGCAGCAACAATTTTTAGTGTTATGTTATTTATACTGATGTTTATAGCAACGTCTTATATAATAGAAAATAGAATAGATTTTTAGAGTAAATCAATAGGGTGTCTTTAAATGAATTTATGATAGGGATTATATATAAAAGGGCTGTCGTAAGCTATCCAAACCAAGCACTTAACTCATGTGCAGGGGAAAATTTACATTTAGGAAAGCATAACAAATACTTTAGACTTATGAAAAGTATTTATTGTGTCCTACAAAATGTAAATATTTCCTGGAGTATGAGTTAAGTGTAGGCCTTGGATAGCTTATTACGACAGCTCTTTTTATAAAGATAATCTTTTGGATAGGAATTAAATTTGAGAATAAGATTAAAATAATATTATATTAATAGTGTAGCTGTTAATAATGAACATTATAGTGATATAATTAATTATATAGACTAACAAGACATATATTCTAAGATGATTTAGAATATAAAGGAGGAAAAATTTTGAGTAAAATAGCTTTAATCACTGATACTACAAGTGATCTCACAGATGCAATCATAGAAAAATATAATATAAATGTACTTCCTTTTAGGATAATATATAAAGATAGGGAATATAAGGACAAGATAGAAATAACACCAGAAGAGGTTTATGGAAATTTAGAGAAGGAAGTTCCTACATCATCTATGCCTGCTTTGGAGGATATGGAAAATTTGTTTGAATCACTAGAAGAGCAAGGATATACTCATGCCATAGCTGTAGTTTTATCTTCAGGCCTTTCAGGAATTTATAATGGTTTAAAGGTAGTAAGTGAGAATCATCCAGGTATCACTACTTATATATTTGATTCAAAATCTATTTCAGCTGGTGAGGGTGCAATTATAGAAGAGTGTGGAAAACTTGTTGAACAAGGAAAAAGCTTTGAGGAAATAGTTGAAGCTATACCGTCTATAAGAAAACGAGTTCATCTTTTTTTTGTTGTTGGTACTTTAGACTATTTAAAGAAAGGTGGTAGAATAGGTAAGGTTTCAGGTACAATAGGAGAGCTTTTAAATATAAAGCCTATAGTATCAGTAGATATAAATGATGGTAAATATTACACTCATGAAAAGGTTAGGGGAAGAAAGCAGTCTTTAAATAAAATAGTAGAACTTGTGAAGAATATTTTAGATAAAAAGAAATGCAAGTTTTATGCATTACACGGACATGCGTTGGAAGATTCAAAAATGGCTTTTGATGAGCTTTCTAAGCATCCTAATGTAACAAAGGCAGTTTTTGAAGGTTATATAAGTCCTGTATCAGGAGTTCATAGTGGACCTGGTCTAGTAGGTCTAGTTTTATTTGAAGAAGAGTAGATTATTGAAAAAATAGTTTAAGTTGTCAAGATTTATAAGCGGTATGTAAATACTTGGATATGTAGAAAGCCTGCATCTTATGTAGGCTTTCTATTAGAAACTAAATCTTTTTTTTTCTGTATTCTTTGAAACTATAGCATTTTGGTTTTCTAATTATGTAAAAACCATAAATAATTGTAAGAAAAGCTGCACTGTAAGGTAAAATGATAGTCAATATACTAAAATGTAATACAATAGGATTTAATAATTTATCTTCTAAAATCATTTTTAAAGAAGTATGAGCAAGAACTGCTCCGCCTATGTAAGGTACAATAGGATGCTTATTCATTAACTTTGCAACGTATTGACTTCCGAAAAATATAATTGGTATATTCAATAGAAGTCCAAATATAATAAGCAATATATTTCCACCTGCAGCTCCAGCGATAGCGAGAACATTATCTAAACTCATAGTAACATCTGCTAGTATAATGCTCCATATTGCACCTATAAATTTATTAGTGGGTTGTACGTTACAGTCTTCTTCTTTGGTATCAGGTTTAATAAAATTCCAAGTGATTTTTACAAGGATTATTCCACCTACTAATCTTATAGGAAGCCATTCAATCATTAAAATATATGTTATAAGTGATGCAAATATAATTCGAAGTAAAACTGCACCAAACACACCTATGGCAGAAGCCTTTTTAGCGAGGTGTCTGGGAAGTTTTCTTGTTGCAAGAGCAATTACACCAATATTATCTCCACTTAATACTATATCTAAAAGAGTAATTTGTGCTGCGCCCATAAGTGAAGGAATCAGGTTATCCATAATATTCCCTCCTTTATATTGTTTTTTATACTATTTTAACATATTTATTAATACCATGACAAATGGCAACTTAAGTATATATATTAAGTATATTATAATATTTTGTTTTATATACCCAATAGGTAGCGTTTATTGAAGTAATATAATATAATTAAGATTAAGAGATTATTTTTAGCTAAAAAGTTAAAAAAATAAAATTGAGATTTTTTAGTTTGTTTATTGCAGAAAAAATATATTTGTGTTATAAACTACTAGAGAGTAAAATAAATAGAGTAATTTTGAACTAATAATAAAGTTTATTAAAATTTTGTACGATAGTTATAATTGACTATTAAATTTGAAATTATGCAACATTTAGATAATATAGCTGCATTTTATGTGGACTTGAGATTAAAACAAAGGAGATATATCTTAACTATGGGAGTATTAGTGGTTGATGATTCCAAATTTATGAGGAATATAATAATAAATATTCTAAATAAAAACAATATAGAAGTTGTGGGAGAAGCTTCAGACGGAATAGGGGCTGTAGTTCAATATGAAGCGCTAAAGCCTGATGTAGTTACTATGGATTTAACTATGGAAGGTATGAATGGCTTAGAGGCAGTTAAGGAAATTATCAAAATTGATTCAAATGCTCATATTATAGTTTGTTCAGCTATGGGACAGCAGGCAATTGTAAAAGAGGCAATTGATGCAGGAGCCAGGGGATTTGTTGTTAAGCCTTTTGATGAAGATAATTTAATTGATGAAGTATCTAAGGCTCTGAAAATGAAAGGTAAATAATAAGAAGACTACGTATTTAAGCGCAGTCTTCCTTATCTTCAAAAATTGGTTTTTGACTCTTAAAATTTATATTTCTCATTTTACAAAATACATTATTACAATCTTCACAGGAGTGGTCTTTATTATTATATGCTAACTCGGAATCAGCACCGTATATATAAGACATTGATTTTGCAGGATATAGCATACAATCATTTACAACTCTTATAGAATGAATATCATCATTTCTGAATATATCTACAATTTCCTTTTGATATTCCAAATCAATTTCACCATCACCAGGTGCAATTTTACAAGTAAGTCCTAATCCTAATTCATGAGAATCTAAACATATTTTATCAAATAAATCAGAACTTACATGGAATAAATAAGAACTAGCCATGGTATCAAGTAAAATTGCCTCAAAGAACTTTCCTTCTGCAAATAGGCTTTCAACTTTTTTGCAAGACTCATCGCCTATCGTTACAAGACAATACACTATACTACTGCACTCTTTTAAAGAATTTATCTTTAATTCTGTTGGTTTCCTATCTATTTTGTACATCCCTAAAGGAGTTGAATTATTAATAAGATAAGGAAACAAATCATCATACATTTTACTTAGTTCCTCGTACTGAGGTGTTTGGCAGTAAGATTGAACTGTCTCTATAATATTTTTTTTATTAAGTTTTAATTTGAAATCAGATACTATTTTCATTGGCCTCACCTCGTATTTATATAAATATTATTTATAAGTATATTATAATAAAAGAAAGAAGAAAATGCAAGTTCAATATATTAGTGTTTCAAAAAATAATAAAAACAATTGGATTGAGGGCCATTTTAGGTGCCAATAAGGTTCAAAATGGACTTGTACTTGCAAAAACAAAAAAATGGAGAAAAATAAAGCAAATAGTAATTTATAATTATTCAATTATATACAAAAAAATTATATAGTAAAACTTTTATTTAATTGAATATTATGTAATAATAGTAGGGGTGGCAGAGGGAGATGATAAATATGGCTGTAGTAAATGCTCTAGGAAGTGTTTTAAGTATTGTTATAATGATTACTGTAGGATATGTGTTAACCTCTAAGGGATGGTTTGATGAGAAGACATCAAAGGTTTTTTCGAGGTTGGTATGTAATGTATCACTTCCATGTCTTATGATATCTGATTTAATGGGTAACTTTGATAAAGATAAGTTAAATAGCTTAGGAAAGGGATTAATTATTCCATTCACTTCAATAGCATTATGCTATTTAATTGCAATAATTGTATCTAAAATTATAAAGGTAGATAAAAATAGAATTGGAACTTTTAGATCCATGTTTTTTGTATCAAATTCTATTTTTATAGGACTTCCTGTAAATCTTGCACTTTTTGGGTCAAAGAGTATACCCTACGTTTTGCTTTATTATATAGCCAATACGAGCTTTTTTTGGACAATTGGAGCTTATGGTATAAGTGCAGATGGACAATCAAAAAAATCAAGCATATTTTCTAAAGAGACATTTAAAAGAATAGTATCGCCGCCATTAATGGGATTTGTTGTAGCACTAGTCTTTATAACATTAAATGTTAAATTACCACAATTTATAATGGACACCTGCAAATATTTTGGAAATTTAACTACTCCAGTATCAATGCTATTCATTGGAATAACTATATACTCTGTAGATACAAGTGAAATAAAAATAAACATTGATATGGTTGCCATACTTTTTGGAAGATTTATCATATCACCTATATTAATATTTGTTATGGCACACTATTTTCCAGTACCGGAATTGATGAAAAAGGTGTTTGTTGTACAGGCTGCTATGCCTGTAATGACTAATACTGCTATAGTAGCTAGAAGCTATGGGGCAGATCACAAATATGCAACTATAATGACTGTTGTTACTACTATATCTAGTTTAGTATTTATTCCAATATATATGGCACTATTAGGATAAAAATTGTGCTTTATGTTAAAAAAGCTAATTCTAATTAAAATCTTTAATTAGAATTAGCTTTTTATACTTTATTAATTTTTATTTCTAACAGTTCTGTCTTTCAGATTATTGGCAATTATGTTAATAATTTTATTTTTTATGTATCTATTTCGATAAATATCATCTGAACTGAACTTACATTTACTTGCTATTGACATAAAGGTTAGACTTATATTAGATTTTATAAGACTGTTAACAGCTCTATCTATTTTTTGATCTATAACATGCAATTCTTTGTAGTAGACCATTTTTTGTAGTATATAATTTCTTAGTTCTGGATGTCGTCTTATTACAAAGCGTGTTACACCTGATTTTTCTGCAACAATGGCAAATACTAATCTTTCCTTTTTATAAATCATATCTTTAATAATTTCATTGATATCAGTTTTATATTCTTCTATATCCCTATAGAAGCTTTCCGTATTATTTAAACAGCTTTCCATGTTTAATCTCCTTATTCGACAGTATTTACAATATAATGATATACTATCATAGAAATATTGTAAAATTTTATATTCTTTAAAATAATCATTTATGTCTAATTATGACAATACACATAGGCACATTTTCCATTTTTATAGTCAAATATATATAGACATCCACGGCCGACACTTAACTTATGATCCGGGATATATTTACATTCTTTCAGCACGATAAATACTTTTGACAAGTCTAAAGCCCATATTTTTGAAAAAGCTAA
>NZ_JAEEGC010000077.1 GCF_019207025.1 Clostridium thailandense
TAAATCAACTTTCTGTTTTGGGTATCTATATTATAAAAAATACTACGACTATAGTTGACTGAAGTCGTAGTTAGTGTTAAAATTTGTTTATAGAATTAATTATAAGGAGTGATAACATGGTTTGCTATAATAGTAAAGTTCTATTGAAAAATTTACCTGTTGAGGAAAATAATAATTTAGCTAATTTAAAATTTCATACTACTCCGGGTGGAATTAGGCTTATACATGCTTCAGCAACATTGATAGATAAAGAAGATTCAACTGACAAAGGGTTTAAATTTACTACAAAAGATTTTTATAATGCTATTGAAGACAAACCTTCTAGTAAATCCGATAAATTAAAGAAGATTTGTAAAGAGCTTTTAAGAGGATATTTTTCATTAAAAACTAAAGATAGTTGGAAGATATCACCAATGTTTTATAATATAGAATACGATGATGTTAAAGATAATGTTATGGTTCAGTTCCATGAGGCGTTAATTCCTTATCTTTCATGTGTAGGAACAAGTATTCAAAGTCAGGAATCCTTAAACAACATAATAAATTTTAAAAGCAAATATTCTATGATGATCTATAATATATGTAAGAAGAATATTAGCCCTTCAGATGATATTGCAGAAATGTCAATTGATGTAGAAGAGTTAAGAGCAAAACTTGGAATAAGTGAAAAGAAATACATAAAATACAATGATTTTAAACGTAAGGTCTTGGTTCAAGCCGAAAAAGAAATTAATGACAAAGCAGATATATCTTTTTGTATAGAAGAAGAAATTGTATCTCGTAAGGTTAAAGGAATTAAATTTAAAATAAAAAACAAACCTGTAAATACAGAAAACAATACGGAAGCTTAGATTTAAAATGAAATATTTAATGTTAAAAAAATCATAAAAAGGTTGCAGAAGCTAAAAAGCTTCTGTTTTTTTATTATAGGAGATAAGGTAATGGAAAATCCTGTTGGTACTGTGCTTAATCCTTTAGAGATGCCAGAAGGATGTGCTTTTGGTGACAGATACGACCAATGTATGCCTTCCTGTAAGAATCTATGCCTTCTTTAGTAGAACACGAAGACAGGCGTACGATGCTTTTTATATGAGTAGAAAGGGGTATGGAATTAACGTAGTAAAGCATATAAGCTATTCCAGTTCCTGACCCAAAAAGAAAAAAGAACAGAATTATACTAAAAAGCGATGTACCAAGTCAGATAAATCCTCTAAAAGGTTGTAGATTCCATACCAGATGCTTCAAATAATTAAAGTTAAATTAACAATGCCTTAAAATGTTGTTAAAAATAAATATATATAATGTAATCAAAGGGGAGGAGGATATATGAATATATTGAATTGTATACAAAACGGTGATACGTTTCTACTTAAGAGAATTAATATGTCTCTAAAATGTAAATCTTTAGATATCATTATGCCGTTAGCTACTTATTTAGCATCTAAAGTTTCATTAGTTATATTTTGTCTATTTACTGAATTAAATCCAGATCCTTTTATTCATTTACTTGGGGTAAAATGCACAGTTTCATTAATATTAAGTACTGTTGTTGCTCAAATATTTAAAAAGTCTGTAAGCAGAATTAGGCCGTTTTTAATAGTAAATAACCTTAATATAAAAAAGATTGGAATAGATGAATATTCATTTCCTTCTGGTCACACAACAGCAGCTTTTACTGTTAGTGCTATGATTTCGTTGTTCTATCCAACTGCAATATTTCTGTTAATGCTATTAGCGTGTCTTATTGGTGTATCCAGGATTTATTTAGGAGTTCATTATCCTTCTGATGTGTTTGCAGGTGCAATTTTAGGTACGATATCTTCTTTCATAGTTTTTTATCTAGTATAAATTATAGTAAAGTTTATGAGTATGATTAGAGTGTACATTTTTAAATTATAGAAGGGGTAAGGTGAAGTGAAATGTTTGATTATAGCAAACAGGGTTACTTGGTTATTAGTATGATTTTAATAGGAATCTTATACACAGCTGTAATTGCTAATACATCATGTAATTTAAATTACGACTTAAAAAGGCAAGCTAACATTTCTAGTAAATCTATCGTGATTATTAGTTTAGACAAGACTCCAGATGAAATAGCAAGAGATTCTGAAACTGCTGTAATTAATTCTATAGAACAAAATAATATTAGTAAAAAATAAAACTAAAGGTTGGTGTTAAAAATGAAAAATCTTAATATATGTATTGACATTGATGGAACAATTACTGATCCATATTTTTGGCTAAGTATTGCAAATAAATATTTTAATAAAAACATTACTATTGATAAAGTAACAGAGTATGAAATTGATAAAGTTATGGGAGTAACTAGAGAAGAATATTATGAGTTTTACAATAAAAGTAAATTTGAAATGCATAACGACGAAGTGAGATTGAGAGAAAATGCTAGAGAGGTAATAGAAGAACTAATACAGACAGATAATATATATTTTGTTACTGCAAGAGATAAAGATTTAGAGATGCTTACCTACTCTTACTTAAATAAAAATCGCATTCAATATGATGAAGTTTTTATCCTAGGAACTCATTATAAGGTTAATACAGCTAAAAAACTTAAATGCGATATATTTATAGAAGATTCTTATTCAAATGCTCTGCAGTTATCGGAGAATGGTTTTAAGGTTTTGCTTATTGATACTAATTATAATAGGAAACCTTTAAATGAAAATATAACTAGGGTGTTTAATTGGAATGAAATATATCAGATAATAAGAGAAATACCATTACATAGAAAAGCTATATAATGGTATTTTTTTTATTATAAATTTTATAAAACATTAATATAAGAGATATTGTAAATCATTTAAAGCTTACATTTAAAGGGAATGTAGAGGCAATAATAAACGATGATATAAACTAGACAAAGATTTTAAATTCATAACAGAGACTAGCAATAGTCTCTATTTTTATTAAACAAGAACATCTGATTTATTTGTAAAATGGTTTTAATTGCAATATAATCAAATTGTCAATATAATTTATGAATGTATTCGAAGTATAGGAAAGAATAAAATATGCAAATCAATAATAGTAGCACTGTCTAGTTAGAGGAGAAAATTATGGATAGCTTCAATCGCCAAATTATTAAAGATATAAATGAAGACAAAAATTTGTTTAAGGAAATGCTATCTCGCATTGATACATTAGTAGCATTGCTAAAGTTAGACGGAACCATTCATTTTATAAATTCAGCTTTTGAAAAGATAACAGGCGTTAAGATTAAGGAGAAGGAGTGTCAAAATATCTCAGAGTTTTTTGATAATAAATCTTTACAACTAGTAATTGAAGGTCTTAAATATGTAGCGAACTATAAAATTCCTTATGTCATAGAAAAACAGGTAATTTGTAAAGAGGATGATCAAGAATTGATTTTAAAAATCATTATGAATTATATTGAATTTAAAGAAAATGGATTCATTATGCTTACAGCAAATGATCTTACACATGAAGCTCAGTTGGCTAAGGTAAAAGATATCGTTATCCGACTAAATAATATGCTTTCAAAATATCGAAGTTTAGATGATTATTTTGATGATATACTTAAAAGCTTAGTAGAAGTTATACCATATGTAGAACTAGGAAGTATATTATTGCTAGACGAGAATGATTATATGACTATGAGAGCAAATGTGGGATATGACATTGACATGGCAAAGAACTTCAAACTTAAGTTTGAAGAAAGCTTTTTTTATAGATGTTGTGGAGAAAACACTACTAGACCTATTATAATTAATAATCTAGCATCGTATTCTATGGAAGGAGTTACAAGTGTTTTGGATAACATTCATAGAATTGAAGTAGCATCTTCACTTAGTAGCCCAATTATAATAGATGGAAAATTAAGAGGGCTATTAAACCTAGATTCATCTAGAGATAATATATTCAATAATCAAGATTTGGAAATTATGCAGTTTCTTATAGAACAAATATCATTGGTACTTACTTCGCATCAGTTGCTTAATCAAACGATTTACTTATCCAAGTTCGACCAGCTTACAGGTCTATATAATAGATGGTATCTTAATGACCTAGAGAACATTATTATACCGCATAGCTTGAGGTACAAGGAAGAATTTTATTATGTTATGATGGATATTAATAATTTGAAAATTATAAATGATATATATGGTCATATATATGGTGATGTTTATATAAAAGAGTTTGCTTTGCTTTTAAAAAAATATTCAAGAGAGACAGATATATTAATTAGAATTGGTGGAGATGAATTTGTTGGTGTTTATTTTCAAATAGATAAAGATTCCCTAATTGGTAAAATGAAAATCATTAACGAAGATTTAAAAGCTAGAATGGAGGAGATGGGAATCATTGAAAAATGTGGTTTTGCATATGGTTTTGTAAAATTCCCTGAAGAAAGTAAAGTCTTTGACGAATTTATTAAAATTGCAGACCAGCGTATGTATATGAAAAAGAAAGATATGAAAGAGCATTAATTTGTGGGGGGATGATTATGGTGGATGAATTAAAATGTATCCTTATTTGTGATGATCAATTTGTTGTTCATGAAACAATTAGTGCCTATTTAAAGGCTGAGGGATTTAGATATGAATCTGCGTATGATGGAGAAGAAGCAATTAAAAGGGCACTTGAAATAAAACCTGATTTAATAATTCTTGATATTATGATGCCTAAAATTAATGGTATTGAGGTATGCCGGGCAATTAGGAAAAATTCTGATGTACCAATAATAATGCTGACTGCAAAAGGTGAGGAAATAGATAAAATTTTAGGACTTGAGCTTGGTGCGGACGATTATATTGTAAAACCTTTCAGTCCTAGGGAAGTAGTTGCTCGTGTAAAAGCAGTGTTAAGGCGTAGGACATCTGGAGTAAAGAAAAATAGTCCAATTTTGAGATATGATGGATTGGAAGTAAACATTTCAACATATGAAGTGTATATTAATGGCAATCTGAGTCACTTGACACCTAAAGAAGTTGAAGTAATATATATGCTTGCATCACATCCTGGACAAGTATTTAGCAGGGAGCAGATTATTCATAATGTATGGAATACAGATTTTTTCGGAGATATAAGAAGTGTTGACACTCAAATAAAGCGTATACGTCAGAAATTATATTTCGAAAACATGAAATGGAGTATCAAGAGTATCTACGGAGTAGGATACAAATTTGAAGGACAGAGTACATAAAAAATGATTTTTTATATGAAATAATAATTATATGTTTGATAAGGGAGAGTTATCTTGAAAAAAAATATACTTATTCGTCAAATTCTTGCCTTGGTAGTGGGAACGATAGTTTTATATATAATAATTAATATACCAATATTCCTATTTATAACTAATAACATGTTCAAGGATATGCAGATACAGGATCTAAAGCCTCGAACTAAGGCAATATCAGAAATGATAACGACATATCAGAAGGAAGGTATATCAAATAGAGAACTTGAAGAAAAAATTAAGAGTTCTTATTCGTTATGGAACGATATTTTGTACATTTACGATAAAAATGGCAAGCTAACAATAAGAGTTGAGGGCAACACTGATGTAAAGATGAATAAGGATCAGAAATTACATATTGATAATGAAATTAGTAAAACATTTGAAAAATATCTACCAATGATTTTGTCAGGGAAGCATATTCAATCCAATGAAGGACTACTTACTTTGGTAGGAGAACCCATATTGGACAAAGGAGCTGTTGTCGGTGCGGTTTTTCTATCTAAACCTCCAGAAGAACTCAGAACTGCATTCTTTGGATTTAGGGGATCAGTATTGTTGAGTGCATTTGGTGTATTTTTACTTATGATATTTCCTGTTTATAAGGTAGCCAAACATATAACTAATCCACTTAAGGATATGCAGAGTATTGCTATGGAAATGGCCCATGGAAATCTAACATTAAAAGCGAATGAATCTTATAAAGGGGAAATCGGGGAACTTGGTCAATCATTAAATTATTTATCCAGCAAACTATCTGAGACAATATCAGATTTGAAAATTGAAAGAAATAGACTGAAACAAATTATCGATGGATTATCTGAAGGGATTATTGCAACTGATTCTAAAGGTAATATAACACATATTAACCCAGCAATTTTTGATGTTTTCAACACATCAAAAGAAAAGGAACCTATTGAAATCTTGCCAGTTAAGGAGATATGGGAGGATTTTGATATAGTTCTTTCAAAAGGATATGCAATAGCTAGAAATATAGAATGGAATCATAATATTCTTAGGGTTACCATATGCCCCTTAGAGGATGAAATGAATGAAATTGCTGGCGCTGTAGCGTTATTTCAGGATATAACTGCATTAGAAAGATTGGAGAAAACTAGGAGGGAATATGTGGCAAATGTTTCTCACGAATTACGAACGCCAATATCTGCGCTAAGAGCATTACTTGAAACCATCATTGATGGTATGGTTACAGATGAAGAAGCAAAAAAACGATATTATAATCATATGCTTCATGAGACAATGAGACTTTCAAGACTGATAAATGATCTTCTTACTTTATCAAGATTGCAGACAGATTCAATTTCTATAGATAATGAAGAGTTTGCAATAGGTGAAATTATGGCAAATGTGGCAGAACGATATTCTGTACTTGCTAATGAAAAAGGAATAAAGTTCTCTTTTGCACTTCCACCTGAAGATCTTGTTGTAATGAGTAACATGGATTTGGTTGAGCAGGTGATTATTATCATTCTTGATAATGCGATAAAATATACTAAAGCAGGAGGTAGTGTTTCACTTTATGCTGGTCTAGAAAGTAGTTCAGTAAAAATATCCGTAGCAGATACAGGTATGGGAATATATCCTGATGATTTGCCACATGTATTTGAAAGGTTTTATAAATCTGATAAAGCAAGGGTGTCCCAGGGAACAGGATTGGGTCTTGCTATAGCTTATGAGATTATTCATCAGCTGAATGGAAGTATTTTTGTGGATAGTATACCTGAAAAAGGAAGTATCTTTACGTTTACATTACCAATGACAAGTATTGATTAAATATGAATTATATTTTATGAACTGGCTATAACCTATTAAGGATTATAGCCAGTTTTTTTGACATAAACTTTCTTTTTTATGACACATTTCAGCCACAATTATACTGTACCATACAGTTAATAAGTGGTATGGGAGGGAAAATTATTGAAAGAGAACATAATTTTAGTTTGTATCACTGATATGGTAGATGGCGAAAAACTTATAAAAGAAGGACGCCGCATGGCAGACAAGGGGAAATTAAAGCTAAAGATTCTAAACATACAAAATAGCAAACAATCAAAAAATATTAAAGACACAAAGTTAGAATATTTGTTTGGTGTATGTAAATTTTTAGATGTGGATATGCAGGTTTATTGGGGAAATAATTTTAGTGATATAGTAATTAATTATATTAGCAGAAATAAAATTAATCAGTTGCTTTTGGGGAAAATTCCAAAATCAGAACAGGATAATTTTTTGTCAAAAGTGAAGAAAACCTTCCCGAGTATCCAGGTGTTCATTACAGAATGATTAACATTAGAAGGATAACCATGAAAAAATATCAACTCAAAATTAAATAATATCTTATGAGCATTTGATAGCTATAGGTGAACTATTATATTTACAGGAATTTGGATTTAAATGTGTAAGATAATTTTAAACCATGTCTTAAACAATAAAAAAGAAAATGGAGGCATAAAAATGATTAAGGGTTTAAAAATGAGTAAAAGAAAAACCATTATAACTATTCTAGTAATTGCAATTGTTCTAGTTGTTGGAAAAAACGCATTCTCAGGAAAAGCAAAGAAAACTACAGTTACATCTGGAAATAAGGTATCTGTTAAAACACAAAAAGTAGAAGAGGTTACAAGCGGTGCAAAGGCAAGCTTTAAGGCCTCTTTAGAAGCAGTACAGGAAGGTGCTGTAACAAATAAAGTTGGAGGAAAAGTTACGGAGGTGCTGTTTGAAAATGGACAAACAGTAACTGAAGGGCAAGCTTTAGTAAAATTAGACGATACTGATGTGAAAAATAATGTAGCATCGTCAGAGGCACAACTCACTTCTGCAGAAGCTCAATTAAAAGCTGCAGAGAATCAAGTAAATTCTTCAGAGTTATCTATGGATAAGATGCAAACAAGTTATGAATCAGCTAAGCGTGATTACGATAGAAAGAAAGCCCTTTATGATCAAGGAGCCATTGCTAAAACAGAATTTGAAAGTGCAGAGACTGCTCTTAAAAATGCACAGACAGATTTAAGCACAGCACAAAATAGTATAGAATCAGCTAAACTTAATATTGAAACACAGAAAGCTAATATAAATTCAGCACAGGTAAATCTAAATACACAACATAATACACAACAAAATACAACTATTACAGCTCCTATAAGTGGTGTTATGGACGGAAAAAATGTTAGTTTAGGTCAATATGTAAATATTGGGACGACTCTTGGAAAGGTAAAAAATATATCCAGTATAAATGCTGTTATACAAGTAAAAGATAGTGATTTATCATATATAAAAGTAGGTGGAAAGGCTACCTTAAAGCTTGATGGAGAAAATGCCAAGGAATATGAAGGTACTATTCAAAATATAGATGCTGTAGCTGATTCCTCCTCCAGAGTATTTACTTGTAAGATTGCAATTGATAACAAAAATGGTGAACTAAAGCCTGGTGTTTTTGGAAATGTAGAAATTGAAACAGGTAATACTAAAAAATCCATATCATTACCAACTCAGGCGCTAGGTGGTAGTGAGGGAAACTATTATGTTTTTATAAATAATAAAGGGGTAGCTAAAAAATCCACTGTGACTACAGGAGAGGTTAGTAAAGATAATGTAGAAATCAAGTCTGGAATAAAATCAGGAGATGAAGTCATTATTACTAATGTAAGTACATTATTGGAGGATGAGGCTATAACGGTAGTTTCTAAATAGGAGGTGAAATTATGTTTATTGCAAATCTAAGTATAAAAAGACCGGTATTCATCACTGTAATAATGATTGCAATGTTAGCTGTAGGTATAGTTTGTTATACAGGTTTACCAATTAACAATATGCCAGATGTAGATGCCCCTTATGCTTCAGTACAGATAACTGAAAATGGGGCTGCTCCAGACCAGATGGAATCAAAAGTAACCAAAAAGGTAGAGGACGCAGTAGCACAAATATCCGGAGTAAAGCATATTACTTCTACTATAACAGATGGTAATTCAAATACTTCAATTGAATTTTCACTTGAAACAGATTCTAATCAGGCATTACAGAATGTTAAAGATAAAATTGATAGCATTAAGGGACAATTGCCTCAAGATATAGATACTCCAGTTGTGTCAAAGATGGATATGAGTGCATCAGCAATTGTTTCTCTTGTTGTCATTAGTGATAATAAGTCTAATGGTGAATTATCTGAAATAGTTGATGATAAGATTTCAAAAAAATTAAATGCTATAAAGGGAGTAGGCTCTGTTACAGTTAACGGGAAGCAGGATAGAGAAATTCATATAAGATTAGACAAAAATAAGTTAGCTGCTTATAATATAACTTCTTCGGAGGTAACACAAAGTTTAGGCAATGATAATATTAATACCTCTAGTGGTAAGGTTTCTAGTGAAAATAAAGAAATTACTTTGAAAACTAATAGCACTATAAAAAACATAGATGATTTCAACAATGTTTTAATTGCAAAGCGAAATGGTGTGGAAATTAGAGTTAGAGATATAGCTACCGTGGAAGACGGATTGAAGGCGAAAAACAGCTTAACTTACTATAATGGAAAAGAAGCCATAGGTATAGATGTTGTTAAGCAGTCTGGAACTAATACAGTACAGGTGGCAGAGGATATTAAAAAGGGAATTTCTAGTATCCAGCAATCTTTGCCAAGTGGCGTAAAGCTTCAAATTGTTACTGATAACTCAACAGATATAAAAGATTCTGTAAATGATGTTAAAAGTACAATAATTGAAGGTTGCTTTCTTGCCATACTTATAGTTTTTATTTTCTTAAAGGAATGGAGAAGTACTTGTATTAGTGCTATCAGTCTTCCAGTAGCTATTATTACTACATTTATCGGATTAAAGCTTATGAACTTTTCCCTCAATATGATGTCTCTAATGGGATTATCTCTTTCTGTTGGGCTCTTAATTGATGATGCTATTGTTGTTATTGAAAATGTTTCTCGTCACCTGAATATGGGTAAATCCCCTATTCAAGCTGCAAAGGATGGTACGGCTGAAATTGGCTTGGCAGTTATGGCAACTACCTTCGCAGTAGCAGCAGTATTTACTCCTATAGCCATGGTTAGTGGTATGATTGGTAAGTTTTTTAAGCAATTTGGTCTTACTGTTGCTATTGCTGTGCTAATTTCATTATTTATATCTTTTACTCTAGTTCCTATGCTTTCATCAAAGTACTTGAGGCATGAAAAAGATAAAAAAATACCAATTGTTGGAGGTTTTTTAGATTGGTTTAATAAATACTTTGATAATTTGTCTAACATATATGCTAAAGTTTTAAAGGTATCCTTGAACCATAGAAAATTAACTATAATAATACCTATAATAATGTTCTTTGCTAGTCTGCTGTTAGCTACTCAGCTAAATACAAGTTTTATTACTGCATCTGATGATGGAAATATTACTGTGGAAGCCTCCCTTGATTCTGGAGGTACTTTAAATAACGCTTCAAACACTACAAAAAATATGGAAGCTATTATTAAGAAAAACTCATCAAATATAAAATATATATATTCTACAGTTCAATCTGGCAGTATAAATATTACAGTAAAATTAATAGATCAGAAAAAAAGAAAGGAATCTACTAAGGAAATAGCAAATAAAATCCATGATGATTTATCAAAAATGGCAGGAATTCAGTTAGCTGTTAATACAAGCACTGGAATGGGTTCAGGAAAATCAATTACATTCCATATACAAGGACAGGATTTTAATCAGGTATATGATTATGCTCTAAAAGCTGAAAAAGCATTAAAAAATACTAAAGGAGCAATAGATGTATCTCTTAGTTATAAAGCTGGACAACCAGAAGTAAAACTAGAAGTAGATAGAGATAAGGCTGCAGACTTAGGTGTAGATGCAAATTCTATTTCTAGAACATTAAGTGTCCTATTTAATGGTTCTACAGTAACTAAATTTGAAACTGATAAAGACAGATATGATGTTGTTGCAGAATTACAGGATGACCAAAGAAAAGATTTTGACAGTTTGCAGGGGATCTATGTGTCAAGCTCAGAAGGTAAAATGATTCCTATTGAACAAGTTACTAAAAAAGTTTTCACTACTGCTTCATCTACAATTAATAGATATGATAAAGCAAGAGAAATTAAGTTAACTGCAAATAATACTTCGGATGTTACTTCAGGAACGATTAATACGGAGTTTAATAAAAAATTAGAAAACGACCTTAAACCTCCAAGTGGGGTAACTACAGGTGCTGGTGGAAATCAAGCAGATATGGCAGACAGCTTTAAAAGTTTAGCTACTGCACTTGGAATGGGTATTTTATTTATATTCTTGGTGCTTTCAGCGAACTTTGAAAGTTTTATAGATCCATTTGCTATTTTATTCTCTTTACCACTAGCAATTATTGGTGCTGTCCTTGGATTATTTGTTGGCAACAAGGACCTGAATATAATGTCTGCTATAGGTGTTATAATGCTTATGGGATTAGTTACTAAAAATGCAATTCTGCTTATCGATTTTACAAAGCAAAAGCGTGCTGAAGGAGTAGAAATATCAGAGGCTATAATTCAAGCTGGACATACTCGTTTAAGACCAATTCTTATGACAACTTTAGCAATGATTTTTGGCATGATTCCTACAGCAATTGGTAGTGGGTCTAGTGCATCAACGCGGTCTCCAATGGCTTACGCAATTATTGGAGGATTAATTACTTCAACATTGCTAACACTTTTTGTTGTACCGTGTATATATACAATATTAGATGATTTGAAAGGATTTTTCGGCAAAAAGAACTTGAACAAATTATCAAAAACTGAAATGTATAGAAATAACTAGACACATTAATTACCAGCTACTTATTGGCAGGCAAGGCGGTAATATCAAAAATAATAAGAAAAGGAGATAATGAATATGGATATTAAAATTGGAGGAACAAATGACAGCGCCTATGAAAGTCTAAAGGCTAAGAATTCACAGAAAAATGCACAAAAAACTGATACGCAAGAGACTGTGGAAAAAGACAATAAAAGCATGAAGTCGGCAAATAATATAGATCTAGCAGCTAAATATGTTTCGTCCCAGGGAGATACTATAGAAATTAGTAGAGAAGGTGCAAGTGCATTGGAATCTTCTAAGATTAAGAATTCCCAAACAAATGTACAGGAAACTAATAATCCTCAGAAGGCTGAAAAAAGTCAGGAAGATGTAACGTCAATAAATAATACAGACCTAGCAACTAAATATGTTTCATCCCAGGGAGATACTGTAGAAATTAGCAAAGAAGGTGCAAGTGCATTGGAATCTTCTAAGGCTAATACTTCTGAAAATGCATCAAAGTCTACTGATGAGGATAGCAGCAGTAATGAATCCACAACAAATCTTTCACAATATACAGATTCAGAACTTAAGGAATTATATGCGAAAGGAAAGATATCAGCATCACAATATAATAGCGAATTAGCAAATAGAGGACAAGATTCATCTAATATAGATACAAGTCTAGAAAAATAGCAATAATTGGTGCTATTTTGCTTATCGATTTTACAAAGTAAAAGCGTGCTGAAGGAATAGAAAGATTAGAGGTTATAATTCAAGCTGGACGTACCCGTTAGAAGATATTGCTTTATCCTCTGAACAATCATTTTTAACATCAGGACAAATTGCAGATGCAACTTAAGAAGTATCAAAAAATGCTTTAGAACAAGCTGTAATAGCACAACAAATAGCAGAATATGCCAAGGGCCTTTCTGCCTCTGTTAAAGATTTGAAAGACAATCTAGATAAATTTGGATTCTAATAGAAAAGTATCAAAACGTATTTTATAGGGGCTGTCGCACTATAGATG
>NZ_JAEEGC010000078.1 GCF_019207025.1 Clostridium thailandense
TTAGATGCGTAAACTATATATTACCGTGTCCCAAAATTTTGCAAATAAATTATTGGTTTGAAATTTACATTTATTAAATATCTGTAAATTCAATCATTATTTGACGTTATCATTGATATTATCATAAGCCTCTTTTATAGTCTTTAGATTAAAAATATCTGGATATTTTTTATTTAATATAGTTTTTTAAAATTCTTTTAAGAGTGAATTGATTAAGTTGTCTATAGATTTTTGGGAAAGATCTAAAAAGTTCAACTCCTCATCTAAGGAATTACATAATGAAAATAAATCAGAAGAATTTCTTAGATGTTTTTTAAAAGTATCTTTTTTATTCTCATTAATTAAATTATAGAAAGCTAAAAATCTTGTTAAAAATAAACACAATTCTTCCAAAATATTTAAGCATGGATCAAAAGATTTTTTATCTATTATGTATAGGTTTAAAATACGATTAGTAAGCTGTGTTACGTTTTCTATTAATTGACTTTTATGTTTAATATCCAACTGTTCTAAAAAACTGCCCATGTCTAAATTCGTATATACAAGCTTTTGAGTCGAATTCTTAAAGTTACTTACGCCAATTAAATAATCAACAGTAACATCAAAATAAGATGCCAGCTTTATTAGAATTTCAAATGATGGCTGTCTGCCCTTTTCCCAATATGAAATGTTCTGTGGGGATATTTTATCCTTATTTGTACTTGAAATATTTGCTAATTGAGTCTGGGTAAGTTCTTCTTCCTCCCTTAACTCTCTCAATCTTTCAGAAAATCTATCCATAGCATGTATTTTATACATAGCATATGTATAAAAAATTTTCCACATGGACAAGTATTAATTATTACTAAGGGTTTTTAACCAATCCTTAGTTTCTTTTAATCTATAAGAATTTCCATTCATATTTATTACAAATGATTTATGGGTCAACCTATCGGTCATAGCTGCTGTCATTACAGGATCTATAAAAATTTCACCCCATCTATCGAAAGATAGGTTAGTGGTTATTATAGTTGATTTTCTTCCAGTTCTTATTGATAAGTTTGTGAATAGTAACTCAGCCCCTTCCTTATCACAAGAGATATATCCAAATTCATCAAGTATAACTAAATCATATTTAGCTAATTTATTTTGGTAACCACGCAAGCTTTTTGTTGAGCGCAGCTCTTTGAGTTGAGTTATAAATAGAGGTACTGTTGTGAAAAAAACTTTATATCCTTCTAAACAGGCTTTTATTCCTAAGCCTATAGATATATGAGTTTTTCCGTTATGGAAAGTT
>NZ_JAEEGC010000079.1 GCF_019207025.1 Clostridium thailandense
GTTTTTCCGTTATGGAAAGTTTTACATAATGGAAATTATCGAAAGTTTTTGTTTATGGAAAGAAATAAGCATATTTAGCTGCAGCATCAACAGAAAATATGTTTATTTCTTTCCATAATGCATCAGAATAGATTATAAATATAATCTAGGAGGTGCCCTATGGAAAGAAAATTACCATTAGTAGAGTTAACTACTAATGTACTGATCGAACTTAAAAGACTTAATTATGCTGATAATACTATAAACAGTTACCGCCGGCTATTTAAGCGAATGACTGTTTTTGCGGCAGAAAAGGATGAAACTTATTTTTCTGAAAATCTGGGAAATGATTTTTTAAAAGAAAAATATAACTGTACAATTAACTATTATGAAGAAGCTATGCCTAAAAATGTTAAACATGCTATACGCATGATACGTGTACTAGGAGATTACCAGATTCATGGAGTAATAATAAGAAGGATTGTTAAAAAGCCTCAATATGTAAAACCACTGCAATTCGAAGCAGTCCTTAATGCTTATGAGAAGGAGTGTGAACTTAATGATTATTCTAAAAGAGGAATGCGTACCCGCGTTCAACGGCTATTCTTCTTTATTGACTATCTAAATTTACGCAAAGTACAGGCCGTAGGCGATGTTTCAGCAGATATGATTTCTGATTACGTGAAAACTATTTTTCCACACCATGAAAAAAGTATAGCATCAATACTTACTACGCTTCGCGTATTTTTAAAATTCTTATATCTCAATAACTATACAGAAAAAGACCTGTCAATAAATGTCCCAAAGCAGAATAAATATTATTATCCTTCAATACCTTCTATCTGGAGATCAGAAGAAGTAAGATGTATGCTTGAATGCATTGACAGAGGAAACCCTACCGGAAAAAGAGACTATGCGATACTGTTATTGGTCGCAAGACTTGGAGTTAGAGTTGGAGATGTAAAAAAATTAAAACTGTCAGATTTGAATTGGAATACAAAATTAATTATCATTACTCAGGAGAAGACAAAAACCACTACTACTTACCCAATTTTAAATGATATAGGATGGGCTATAATAGATTATCTAAAAAATGCTAGACCTATAAGTAATTCTCCATATGTTTTCATTAGAATGCATGCACCATATGAATCCTTTGGAAAGGACGCAAACCTATATAACATCATAACTAAGTATACCCGTTTAGCTGGCATTCCTATAACAAAAGAAAAGCGCCATGGACTTCATTCTCTTAGACACTCATTAGCAAGTGGTTTACTTGAACAAGGAACACCTCTGCCAATAATATCAGAAATCTTAGGGCATTTAAATTCAAAGTCTACAAGTATATATCTACAGACTAGCATTGAGAGACTACGTTTATGTGCTATTGATCCCGAGGATATTTTATAAATGATTGAGAAGATATTTGTTTTTGAAAGCATTTTGGCAGATCTAATGATAGGATTTATACAGGAAAAAAAGTCGGTAGGATATAAATTTCAAAAGGGTGCTGCATTACTAAAAAGATTTGATAACATAATTGTTCAGCATAACTTAACTAAAAAAAAACTTACAAAAGAACTGGTTATGTTATGGACAGCAAAAGCACCTAATGAAACAAAAAGAAATAGATGTAGCAGAATATCCATTGTACGAGGATTTGCAGAGTATATGGTACGCCTTGGATATGATGCATATATATTCCCAAAAGCAAGTGTTACTATTGATAGATATTCATATGTACCATATATATTTTCTAAATATGAACTAAAGGCAATATTCAATATTTGCGATCATTATTCAATCTGCGCTGTTTCTCCAAATCGCCATATAATACTTCCAGTTCTCTTTAGACTATTATACGGTTGTGGACTTAGAATATCAGAAGCACTTAATTTAACATATGATGATGTTGACTTACAAAAAGGAACTTTATTTATCAGAAATGCAAAGTTTGGCAAGGACCGAATAGTTCCTATAGGCGCTAGCCTGATAGAACGCTGTCGCGTATATGAAGAAACTTTAGCTTCAAATAAGGATACTAATAACTTCTTATTTCCGTCTCCTTTTGGTGGGCATTATAATGAGAGCACAATCTACCAGCTTTTTCGCAAGATATTATGGAGAGCAGGAATTTCTCATACTGGAAAAGGCCCACGAGTACACGATTTCAGACATACTTTTTCAGTTCACTGTTTGAAGAAATGGGTTACTAGTGGAGAAGATTTGACAAACCTTCTTCCATATTTATCTGCCTATCTAGGGCATGCTGACTTAAGAGGAACTCAGCATTATTTGAGACTGACAGCAGATTTATACCCTGACATTATCAGTAAAGTTGAGCAAAGGTTTTCGTCTATGATTCCGGAGGTGTCATATTATGAAGCAGACTGATTTTGCAAAAGCACTCACGCGCTACTTATCAGAATTTCTACCAGGTCAGCGTAATGTAAGTACTAATACAATAAAATCTTACAGAGACACTTTTAAACAACTACTATTGTATATGGATAATAAGTGTAAAATTAAACCAGAATATCTTACGTTCAATAGAATAAATTCTGAAACTATAAGAAACTTCTTGTTTTGGCTTGAAAATACACGTAGTGTGAATATTAACACACGAAATCAAAGGCTAGCCGCCATACATAGTTTTTACCGATATGTGCAATCAGAATGTCCAGATATACTTTTTGAATGCCAAAAAATCTTAGGAATTCCTTTTAAAAGACGTCAACAAGCTACAATAGAACATATAACACAGGAAAATCTGCAGTTGTTATTAGAGCAACCTAACATAACAACTAAGAGGGGGCGTAGAGATCTTGTGCTCATGGTAACTCTTTATGATTCAGGGGCAAGAATACAGGAGTTAATTGATTTGAAGGTTTGTGATGTAAGGCTTTCAAAACCTGCTACTGTTACATTAACTGGTAAAGGAAACAAAAGAAGAACTATTCCCATTATGAATAAGACAAAGCTGTTACTTGAAAAGTACATGAATGAACAACATCTGTTAGAAAACGGAAAACAAAACCACCCTGTATTTTTCAATAGCAGAAATCATTCTTTTACTCGACCAGGTGTTACTTATATTTTAGAAAAACATTTTGCTAGTGCAAAGAAATGTAATGCAGGTGTAGTATTTCCAAAGCATATTCATCCCCATATGCTTAGACACACAAAAGCATTTCACCTGTTAGATGCTGGTGTAAATCTTATTTATATTCGTGATTTTCTTGGACATGTAAATGTTACCACAACTGAAGTATACCTGAGAGCTGATACAGAAATGAAAAGGAAAGCATTAGAATCAATGTATATAGATGTTGTATCACAAGATATACCTGTTTGGAATGAAGATACTGATTTATTAAGCTGGCTTCAGGATTTCTGTAAATAAATATTATCGAAAGATTTTTGACGAAGGTTTAAATTACTGCTTGATTTCGTTACTGATCTTTCGATAAACAAAAACTTTCGATAATT